>JALXAF010000274.1 GCA_026992375.1 Anaerolineae bacterium | reverse complement strand
CACGCATTACGGGCTTGGCTTCCCGCACCGTCCTGGGCGCGTACCATTTTCATCGGTATCGGCGCAGGCGAGCCAGCTGTTGGACTGCTATGAAAATAGTAATCAGTTATCAGTGGGAAGCAATGCTGCTGAGCATCTGCGTGCATCTGCATTCCCTTCCCGTTCATATCGGCGAGCAGTCGTCTTTTTTTGTTTTTTCTCCTGCTCGGAGCTAAACCCCCGAGCTACGAATGCGAAACCCTACAGGTTAGCAACGTGAGCCTCGAAGGGACTTTGTAAGCGTAGCCCGAGGGTTCAGGATACTGTTGGTGGCATGGTTCAGAATAGACGTTTTGGAGTTTGACAAATTGGCTGAGGGAAAATGGATACTGGATATTGGATATTGTGGACATTTCCTCCATTCCGGGATTATTCGAATACCAAATATCGAATATCAAGTATCCTGCTGCGGAAGACTTAGCAAAACTTGTCAAGCTCCCCACAATCAAAAGTGAACCATGCCCTGTTGGTTTATTGCGGTACGCCAAGGAAGGCCCTTTGGCTTCCCTGGTGAACACGCCGAATGATGAATGTTCACAAATTAAATCGGCAATAGTGGCGTTTGCCTCGTCCGCCGGGCGATGAAGTCGCCGGGCTACAAAACAGCGCCGGACAAATCCGGCTAAGCCCCGCAGGGGCGCTGTTTCTAGCCGGGAGACTTCATCCCCCGGCGCTGGTGGCGGGCGCGAAGCGCCCCAAGCCTATAACCGGATTATTTTGTCAATGTTCATAATTCGGGTCTGAGGGCGCCGTTCCTTGGCTTCCTTCCATGCTCCGAGACGGGCGGGGGAGGAGATGTGGAATGTTGGCTCTGTCCTGAAGGCAAGCCTGCGCCCGCCAACTCGGATCTCAGCTCATTTTGGCCGCCCCTATTTGATATCGATGGGAGGCTGAATGAGTAGTGATTAAAATGAAAATCGCACTGATTTCAGCTTTGATCATTGTTCATTAACCATCGAAACCTGTCATTAGCAGCACAATGTCGGGATGCGTGCAACAAACTTCTTGTCCCGATAACGTCTACTTTTGCATCAAGGGCAGATACGCCACCACATCCACGCCCTCCATCTGGTAGAGGAGGGTCCAGCGGCACAGGCGGGGCGTTTGATCCTGGGTGTCGGGGCCGGGGGTCAGGTCGGCGAAGCGGGCACTCACGCGGATGGCGGGATGGGACGCAGGGTCCAGGCCGGTGAGATCGAGGCGCTGGTTGGCGTCCAGCGTGCGGTTTTCGAAGCCGGGGATGGGCTGGTTCGTGGTCGGGTCCAGCACGTCGAAGGTGAGTTGGGCGCCGGTAGGGGCTTGCATCTGCCCATGCAAGAGGGTCCAGGCCAGGAGAGACCCGCAGCCGGGGCATTGGGCCTGGGGTGAGATAACGGGCGACGTGACTTCGCCCTGATCGTAAAGGCCCTGGTTGAAAAAGATGAGATTGATGCCAGAGTCGCCCGCGGCCAGATCCGTGTCGCCGTCGCTATCTGCGTCCAACGGGATCATCACGTACCGGGGTAGCGCGGTGGCGCTGAAATCGCCCATGGTTTCGGACGTGAAATGCCCGTCGCCCTGATTGAGAAGGACGCGTCCGGTGCCGTCGGCCAGGTCCAGGTCACCGTCGCCATCCACATCCAACGCGGCCAGCCCCCTCTGGAGCGTCATCCAGGACATGGGTGGCATGACCTGCGTGCGGGTGAAGAAGGCCGCACCGTCGTTGAGATAGAAGCTGAGGACATTCCCCTCGTCATCCATGATCGCCAGATCCAGATCCCGGTCCTGGTCCATATCGAAGGCGATGGCGTTGTAAGAGAAATAGGTGGGACGATGGGACCAGGATCTGGCACTGAAATGGCCGGAACCGTCGTTCAGATACAAACGGTCGGGATAAGAGGGGGCGAGTAAATCCTGGTCGCCATCGCCATCGGCATCGAAAGCCAGGAGGAACTGGGGATAGCTGGTGGCGTCCTCGAAATCTCCGGCGTTTTGCCGGGTGAATCGACCGTGGCCGTCGTTGATCCACAAACGATTCCGACCGTCTCTCAATCCTTCGGCCAGGTCTATGTCCCCATCGCCATCCGCATCGAATGCAGCCAGCGTCAGTGTTTCCAGGGACGGGTCGTCGAACTCGCCCGCGTCCGCGCGGGTGAACCGGCCCTGGCCATCGTTCAGGTAGAGGGCGTTGAATAGACTCCCGCCCGCCAGAAAACGCCTGTCATGGCCCGCGGCCACATCGATATCGCCATCGCCATCCGCGTCAAAGAGCGCCACGGCCCGGGTCATCAAATCATCCGCGGTGAGGTCGCCAGCATCGACCTGGCGGAACGCGCCACGGCCATCGCCCAGATAGACCCGGTTGGGGCCATCCACCCCGACGATCAAATCCAGCGCGCCATCGCCATTGATATCCGCGGCTTTCAGGTCATACGTGGCGCTTTCGTCGGAGGGAATGCCACCCGCGTTGGGCAGGAGTGTGAAGACGCCTCCGCCCTGGTTGCGATAGACACCCTGACCATGCCATCCCAAAGCCACGACATCCACCTTGCCGTCGCCGTCCACATCCGCGGGAAGGAGATTGCCTCGCACAACCGCCTGATTGATCTCCCCGGCCGGGGTCAGGGTGAAATGTCCTGCGCCATCGTTGCGGAAGAGCTGGATGGGATCGTCACTGGAGGCAGGCATGGGAAGGATGCTGCGCAACAGGTCTGCATCGCCATCGCCATCCGCGTCGAACAAGGCCAGGGTTCGTGATGCTGATCGGGCGAAGTCATCATTGTGAGAAACTTCTGTAAACACGCCCTGGCCATCGTTCAAGAAAACCTGTCTGGGGGAGGCCAGATCCACGAAGCCATCGCGGTTCAGGTCGCGGGCCCGCATGGGCAGGGAGGACTTCACCGCGTCCAGGCCGCTGTCATCCTTTCGCTGAAATCGCGCCTGGCCATCATTGAAGTAGAGGCGAGTGAATCCCTCATCGAAAGGATCGCCAGCAATCAGGAGGACATCCATATCCCCATCATGGTCTGCATCGAAGGGAAGAATCTGCTGCAGAATACGCTGGGTTGTGTCGATGAAGTCGGGAGTGTTGCGTTTGTGGAAGAGGCCATGTCCATCGTTGAGGTAAAGGCCCGCGGGCTGACGATAGTGGCCTGACAAGAGGTCCATATCCCCATCGCCATCCGCATCGAACGCGGCCAGGGCCAGGGTTCTCAGGGGCATGTTGTCGAACTCGCCCGCCTCTGCCAGGCGGAAGTCCCCCTGACCGTCATTGAGGAACAGGCGATTGGGGCCGCGGAAATCGGCCACCGCCAGATCGGGGTCGCCATCGCCATCCGCGTCCAACGCGGCCAGCGCTCTGATATCGCCCAATGTCGCTGCCAGCGCGCCCCCATCGGCCTGCTGCAATTGGCCGGAGTCATCGTTTTTGTAGAGCATGAGCCGCCCGGCCGCATTGCGGGAGATCAGGTCCATGTCGCCGTCGCCATCCATATCCAGGGTGACACCCAGGGCGCCGGGCCCATCGTAGCCCTTTCCGAAATCCCCTGCCGCGCGGGCGGTGAATCCTTCTCGGGCCAGGGTGACACAGGCGTGCGCGTCCTGCTGGTTGAGATAGAGTTGCTGGGGGCCGCCGGCATTGCCAAAGGCGAGGTCCATATCGCCATCCCCGTCCACATCGAAGGGGGTAACCGCACGCGTCCACTGCTCAGAATCGTCGATGCCGCTGCCATCCCACCACAGAAAATGCCCCTGACCATCGTTGCGATACAAGGCGTTGGCTTCGGGCCGGGTATCGAGACCATAGGCCACCGCCAGGTCGAGATCGCCATCGCCATCCGCGTCGAAGGGGGCCAGCCTGCTGGTGTTTTTCAGCACATTGTCGAAATCGCCTCCCTCGGTCAATTGGAAGAGGCCGTGGCCGTCGTTGCGATACACCGCGTCATACATGGTTGCGGGGGTGGCAAGGCTGTTTTTGCCCGCGACCAGGTCTACGTCGCCATCGCCATCGATATCAAACGCGGCCAGGGCCGAGGTGTCGATCGGGTTGCGGCCGAAATCGCCACCATCGCCGCGGGTGAAGACGCCCTGGCCATCGTTGAGGAAGAGGGCGTTGGGCTGGGAATCGCCAAAGCCGCCCCGGGCCAGGTCCATGTCGCCATCGCCGTCTGCGTCGAAAGCGATCAGGGCGAGGGTATCGGGACAGGGGCAATCATCGAACGCGCCGCTATCGACCCGGGAAAAATGTGCGGCGCCGTCGTTGAGATAAAGCCGATCCGGGCCTTGGTTCCCCACGGCCAGGTCCATATCGCCGTCGCCGTCTGCATCCAGGGCCACGACCTGATAGGAGACCTCGACCGGGTCGTCGAAATCTCCGGCGTCGATGCGGATGAAGCGGCCGTGGCCATCGTTCAGATAGACCCGGTTGGGCAAGGAGCCATGCTCTTCCACCACCGCCAGATCCATATCGCCGTCTCCGTCCGCGTCGAACGCGGTCAGGGCTGCGGCCCATACGCTGCGCTCATCGAAATCACCGGCCTCGACCTGGGTAAAAACGCCCGAACCGTCGTTCGTAAGCAGTCGTCTTTCCTGCCATGCCAGCACAGCCAGGTCCATGTCGCCGTCACCATCTGCGTCCAGCGCGACTTGATCGATGACATCGGACAGGGTGGGGTAATCCCCCTGGTTGGAGAGAGACCAGAGGGCGGAAGGGTGGGGTTGGGTGTGATTGAAGGTGCTGGCTTCCCAGGCCCCGCGCGTCTGTTGGCCCCAGCTTATGGGCCCAGCCGCGTGAGCGATCAGGGTCAGGGCAATCAGCACCGTGAAGGCTGCCAAGACTACGAATAGGTTTCTGTTGTCCATGATCAAACGCTCCAGAAGCGCAGATGAGGCGAGTCAGATATAGTGGATCATCAATGGAACCCGTGCTTGCCGGGCAAAAAAATGTCTAGCGCAAAGACCCAGAGTCGTGGCAGAGCCGTAAAGAAAAAAATAGGCAGAACTGCTAACGCACTCGACTTCAATACACAAAAAGCCACGAAGGCCCGAAGTTTTTTCGAAGACGCGAAGGAAAAAATAAAAAGGGTGCGTCCAAAATAAGTTGGAGAGTTAAAGTAATCCATTCATAGGCCCGGGGAGCTTCTCGCCCGCCACCAGCGCCGGGGGATGAAGTCTCCCGGCTAGAAACAGCGCCCCTGCGGGGCTAGCCGGATTTATCCGGCGTTGTTTTGTAGTCCGGCGACTTCATCGCCGGGCAGACGCGGCGAACGCCACGATGACCGATTTAATTTATGAGCATCCATCCTTCGGCCTATGCGATAATTGCTCCAACCGAAATTGGACACCCCCAAATAAAAAACACTTCGCGCCTTCGTTCCTTTCGTGTCTTCGTGGCAAAAGTGGTGGCGTGGTCTTAGAAATTGTAAAGAGACAAAGAAAAACTTGGATCATTGGCGTCTTTGCGTGAGATCTGCTTTTTGAGGTTCAGGCTTGTCCTGGTTAGGGCGATCTCGATGAAAGCATGTCCGGATCTCGCCGATAGGCCTCCTGAAAGCAAAGAGAATCGCTGCTCCCGGGGGGATAAAAAAGAGATGGTAGTCGGTCGTTTCAAGAAAATATTCGGGCAGGAATATGGTCACTT
>JALXAF010000273.1 GCA_026992375.1 Anaerolineae bacterium | reverse complement strand
ACGTGTATCATGGTTTGTACAGCGGTTGACATGGTTTGCTCCTTATGAGTGTCTCCGGAAGTGGCTCTCATAAGGATGTACCATTCAGCCGCTTTTGTCACGTTCGCATTTAGCGGAAACTAAAGTTCCTCCGATGATTTTGAATACGCGTCATCATAATGACGTGTATGGCAAACGATATTCAAACGGGATGAGAGCATACAAAAGTGATAGTGCAAGTATAAGGTAGCTCCACAATCAAAAGCAATCTTTTGGGGCCGAAAAGTGCTCTTTGGCCGCGTAAATCGTTTGGGAGGATGCATTCCTGTAGATTTGAATAGGCGCCCAATTTGGGTGTGCCGGATGATCGGGCCAGAATGAAAGCGAAACGGTTTCCTTATTCGCGCCTCTCGTGACGAATTATGCTATAATGCCATGCAGGCTGTCGGGCGTTATGATGGAATTCCCCGAAATCTAAATCCATCGTCCTGGCGCATTGTCCCACACCAGCACCAAGCATCCTTTTTCGCCGAAGACAAACGACTATGGACAACACACAACTGGCCCAAATGGTGACCTGGCTCGATGAGCAGCATCGTCGAGATCGAGAGGAGCTCACCAAACTCCAACAGCGCGTCGAAGCGCAGACCAATACTCTGCAGGAACAAGCCCGGCGCATCAAATCTCTTGAGGCACAACTTTCCACCGCCAAAATGCAACTCGGGCGTTTTGAGCAGATCGACGAAGCGCTCCAGAATATGCGCAACGAGTTGACGATCATGGTCAACGCCCAGACTGAGGAAATAGCGAAAACGCGCCGCGAACTGGAGCAATCCAGAATGACGGATCGTCAGGCGAACTCGCGGGCCATTGCGGAGCTGCGCAAAGAGCTGGGGCGCATCCGCCTATTGGAGGAGGAGCAAAAAATCCGCAAGGCCGAAGTGCAACGGTTGAGCGAGCTGACCATTGCTTTGCGTCACGACTTCACCAACCTCAACAAGGATATCGACGAACGCACGCGCAATCTTCCTTATCTGGTGGAGCAACGCAACCATGACAACCGCCGCATCGCCCAACTGCAACAGGAAAATATCGAGCTGTTCAAGCGCCTTGAAGCGGCCGTAAGTAAATTGCAGCTTCTTGAGTATAAGCTGCAAAAGGTCGAGGGCTTGGTCGCTCCCCTTCCCGAGACCATCGAAAATCTGAAGCGCACGCAGGCGCAATTCATCGAATCGCTAAAACTGGCTGACGCCGACCGGCAGCGGCAGATGGGGGAATGGCAGGATACGCTGGAGACGCAGTTTGCATTGATTGAGGAGCAGCGCAAACGATTCAACGAGATGATGGCGCTCAAAGACGAGATTCGGCGCGTTCTTTCCGAACTGAACAAATTCCGCGAGGGAATGCAGCGCGAGCAGGAGCAGGTGGCCGCGTTGCAGCGTCTGGCTGAAGCGCGCATGAAAAAGGATATGGAAAGCTTCCAGGCCGATAATGAGAAGCGATGGAAGAAGCAACTTCTGGATTGGCAATATCGCTGGGATCAGCAGGCTCAGATGAACGCCGCCATCAACAATCAATTCCCGATCATCCGGAACAAGCTCGATCTCTTCGAAGAGCTCCTGCAAATGATGTGGGCTCTTCTGGATGAACAGAGTCGATCAAATCTACAGGCCTCGCAAAAATGGCTTTCGAAGATTCAGTCGATGGCGGAACAACGGGAGCGCATTTATAAAAAGCACAAAGAAGTGGAGCAACCCGCCTGATCTCCCATGAAAGTCATCGCCACGGCCGGCCATGTCGACCACGGGAAATCCACCCTCATCCAGGCCCTGACGGGCATTGATCCCGACCGGCTGCAGGAGGAAAAGCAGCGGGGCATGACCATCGATCTGGGTTTCGCCTGGCTTACCCTGCCCGATGGCGAGCCTGTGGGCATCGTGGATGTGCCCGGTCACATCGACTTCATCAAGAATATGGTGGCGGGCATTGGCGCGGTGGATGCGGCCCTGCTGGTCGTGGCTGCGGATGAGGGCGTCATGCCCCAGACTCACGAGCATCTGGCGGTGCTGGATTTGCTGAACATCCCCCGCGGAGTGGTGGCCCTGACCAAAATCGACACGATCGACGAGGAGGGCTGGCTGGAGCTGGTGCAGGAGGAAGTGCGGGATGAGCTGGCCGGAACCACGCTGGCCAGTGCGCCCATCGTGCCCGTCTCCGCCTACACTGGCCAGGGATTGGACGCGTTGCTGCAAGCTCTGGCCGATGTGCTGGCCCAGGCCCCTCCGCATCCCGCGTCCGGCCCGCCGCGGCTGTTCATCGATCGGGCCTTTAGCATGGCGGGATTCGGCACAGTGGTCACCGGCACGCTGAAAGAGGGCGTGCTACGGGTGGGGGATGCGGTCGTCATCGAGCCGGGCGAACTCAAGGCCCGCATCCGCGGCCTGCAATCCCACAAGCAAAGCATCGATCAGGCTCTACCCGGCTCCCGGGTGGCGGTGAATCTCACCGGCCTGCATCCAGGCCAGCTTCATCGCGGGCAGGTGCTTACTACGCCCGGCCGAATCAAAAGCGCCAAACGGGTAGATGTGCGCCTGCGGGCCTGGGAGGATGCGCTTGCCATCCTGCGGCACAATATGGAGATCACTTTTCACAGCGGCTCTGCCGAGACCGTAGGCAGGCTGCGGCTGCTGGAGGGGGATGAATTGCCGCCCGGCGAGGAGACCTGGGCGCAGATAGAATTGCGAAATCCGGTGGCGGTGAGTCGCGGCGACCGTTTCATCATTCGACGCCCCTCACCCAGCACCACCTTGGGCGGCGGCGTGATCATCGATCCTGCGCCGCGACGGCGGCATAAACGGCGTCGCCCCGAGCTTTTCCGGCGTTTCGATGCGCTCCTGCGCAACGATCCGGTGGAGCTGACCGCGTTGATCATCTCGGAACAGGGGCCCGTCGCCCCCGCCGACATCGGCCGGGCGCTGCAGCTTTCGTCCGAGCAGGTGCAGGCCGCTCTGAACGAGCTGCGAGCTTCGGGCCAGATGTGGCCTCTGGCCCAGGATGCTCCTGAGGCCGATCTGATGACTGACGCCGCGTGGGAGCGCATCAGCGGCCGCATGACTCGAATCCTGCGAGCCTACCACGATGAGCATCCCTCCTGGCTGGGCGTGCCTCGGGAGGAGCTGAAGAGCCGTTTGCAGCCCCGGGACGGCTGGAGCGTCCGCACTTTCAACGCCATCGTCGAGCGGGCGCTGGACCAGGGACTTATCTACGAAAATGGCGGCTATCTGGCCCTGGCCGGGTTCACGCCCGGGTTCGACGCCCGCCAGCAGAAGGCGGTGGATGCACTGCTGGCCCGATTCCGGGCGCAGCCCTACACCCCTCCCTCGGTGAGGCAAGCGCTGGAACTGATGGATGAGGAGACTTTGACCGCGTTGCTGCAACGCGGCGATCTCATCAAACTGGGCCCGGATATCCTCTTCGCCCGGGAAACCTACGCTGACATGGTCGCCCACACCGTTGCTTTTTTGCAGGAAAACGGCCAGATAACCGTGGCCCAATGCCGCGATCTTTTTGGCGCCAGCCGCAAATACATCCTCGCCTTTCTCGAACATCTCGACCGTGAGCGCATCACCCGTCGCGAAGGCGATTACCGCATATTGTTCCCAAGATAGCGTTGCGCGGGTTTGCTAGTATGGCCCCAAGTCTACGTTGGACGAGGTTGCAACAGGAGTAATGCGTAATCCATAATCCGTGAGGTCGTTACGCATCACGTATCACGTATCACGTATCACGCATTACGTGTTTGGCTTTCCGCCCCACCCTGGTCGCGAGGTGTTTTCATCAGCATTGGCGAGCTTTCACTCGTGTCGCCAGCGAAGGCCATTTGCTTTCCCACCTTTGTGAGTAAATCATGTTCCGAAACACCCAACTCAAATCGAAAAAAGATATCCAGAAATTGCGGGACGCGAATCGCCTCGTGGCCGAAACCTTCGAGGTGCTGCGGGAGTATGTGCAGCCAGGAGCGAAGCTCAGCGACCTGGATCGCATTGCAGAGGAGTTCATCGTCAAGCACGGGGCCAGGGTGCTTTACAAAGGTTACACAGGCGGCAGCCGCAATACGCCGCCCTTCCCCGGCACCATTTGCGCCTCGGTCAATGAGGAGATATGCCACGGCATCCCCGACGATCGCACGCTGAACGAGGGGGACATCATCGGCGTGGATATCGGTCTGCGGCTGCGGGGCTGGTGCGGCGACGCCTGCGTCACCTATCCCGTAGGGGAGATATCGGAGGAGGCCAGACGCCTGCTGGAGGTGACCGAGCAGGCGCTGTACATCGGCATCAAGGCCGCGCAGCCGGGCGCTTATCTGCACGACATTGGCGCGGCCATTCAGGATTTCGTCGAAGCCCGGGGCATGAGCGTGGTGCGCGAGTGGGGCGGGCATGGCATCGGGCGAGAGTTGCACGAGCCGCCTTCGGTGTCGCACGTGCGTATGCCCACGCGCGGGCCCAAGCTGCGCCCGGGCATGGTCTTCACCATCGAACCCATGATCAACCTGGGCCGTCCCGAGTGGATTCTGCTGGATGATGGCTGGACGGTCATCACCCGCGACCGCTCCCTCTCCGCCCAGTTCGAGCACACCCTAGCCATCACGCCCAAAGGGCCGGTGATTTTGTCGAAGTTATAGAAAAAACGTAACTTGCAAGGTCTCATCACCACTTTTTGCCACGAAGACACGAAGAAGATGAAGACACGAAGTATTTTTCTTTGTTTTCCCTTCGCGCCTTCGAAAAACGTCGAGCCTTCGTGGCTTTTTGAGTCTTAAAGTCGAGTGCGTTAGCTGTTACGAAAAAACGCCGTAACTATGCAGCTCCCATGTCAGACCTTACATGCAATATCCGCCAACAGGCGACATGCCAGGGACGTAAAACGTCAAGCGTCAACGTCATCCTGCTGTGACGATGCCGCGGCTCATTGCTGACGCCGCTCTGCCGACAGCCACCTGACGTTTGACGCATGACGGGGGCAGCATAACAGGCCGATGTAGCGTCGGCGGACGCTTTCTCGCCGTGTCCTGCATAGTTACAAAACGCCAGTCATTTCGCTCGAATGCAAAGTGACTGGCGCCTCGTGAAGTCGGTTCTGGCCGTTTTACAGGGTAAATGAGTCACCGCGATCGGGCACGGTGACATTCTTGAAGCCCATCTGCTCCAGGCCCGATTTCAAACTGGCGTAGCCTTCCTCCTCGCCATGCACCAGGAAGACCTGCTTGAGCTGCTCGCGGTCGAAATGATTGGCCCAATCCAGCAGTTCGGTCCGGTCGGCGTGGGCGCTATACCCATCGATGCGCTCGATTTGCGCCCGCACCTCATGCAGTTCGCCAAAAATGCGCACCGGACTCACACCGTCCAGAATCTTGCGGCCCAGCGTGTTCTCGGCCTGATACCCCACGAACAGAACAATGGCGTTGGGATCGCCGATGTGGTTCTTGAGATGATGCAGAATACGCCCGCCCTCGCACATGCCCGAAGCAGCGATGATCATCACCGGATCGGGCACGAAATTCAGCGCTTTGGAATCATCCACGCTACGAACATAGCGCAGCAGATGGAAGCCGAAGGGACTGCGATTGTCATTGGCGGCCATGAATTTGCGCACCTCCCGGTCATAACATTCGGGATGCAGCCGGAAGACCTCGGTCACATTCACCGCCAAAGGCGAATCTACATAGATGGGGAATTCGGGGATGTCGCGCCTTGTGCGAAGCTGATTCAGGCGATACACCAGCTCCTGGGTGCGACCCACAGCGAAGGATGGCACCAGCAAACGTCCCTTCTGCTTGAACGCTCGAATGCTGATGTCGCGTAATTTCTGGGTGGCGTCCTCGAAGGTTTCATGGTAGCGGCTGCCGTAAGTGCTTTCCATGATCAGATAATCAGCGCGATCGATGAACTCCGGGTCTCGCAAAATCGCAAGCCCCTGCCGCCCCAGGTCGCCCGAGAACACCAGTCGTTTCTTACCCGCGCCCTGCTCATCGATATCCAGCGAGACGATGGCGCTGCCCAGGATGTGTCCCGCATCGTAGAAAGTGAGGGTCACGCCCGGCGCAATGGGAATAGGCCGCCAGTAGGGCGCGCCGATGAAGTAGGGCAGCGTGTTCAACGCATCCTGCACCGTGTACAACGGTTCCAACGGTGGCTCGCCCTTTCGTCGCCGCTTCTTGTTCAAATAGGCGATATCTTGTTCCTGAATGCGGGCGCTATCTTCCAACATGGCTGCGCACAGATCACGCGAAGCGTGAGTGGTATAAATGTTGCCCCTGAAGCCCTGTCGCACCAGATTGGGGATATTGCCTGAATGATCAATGTGGGCATGAGAAAGCACTAGCACGTCGATATCTTTGGGATCGAAGGGGAAGTTCAGATTGCGTTCGTAGCTCAACTTGCGCTTGCCCTGATAAAGGCCGCAATCCAGCAGGATTTTAGTGTCGTTGACTTCCAGCAGGTGCATGGATCCGGTGACCGTTCGGGCGGCTCCCCAGAATTGAAGTTTCATCATCTGCCTCCAGATACAAGGAAACGTTGCTGACGGCTTAATTACTTTACCCTCATTTTACCATTTGCGGGTATAATAAGATAGGACTTTGGTCACAAAAACTCAAACTAAAGAACTAATAACCTGGCACAAATTCAGCGGCGTGTCCCTTCCCCACCGAAATCATTGTCCGAGAGCGTCAAATGTCATGCGGCTATCGGCAACGGGATTTCCGCCATGACGTTTGACGTCTTACGTTTGATGTCGCTGGCAAAAGACTTCGATACGGAAATATCAAGGCCCCTGAAATTTATGGCGGGTTGCTGGACTGAAGGACAGAAGACCATGAAATACAACTATCCCGAACTTGATGCACTGGATTGGAGCAGTATCAAACCGCATGTGGACGCGCTGCTAGCGGAGGAGCTAACGCACGGGAACATCCGGGCCTGGTTGCAGCGATGGAGCGATCTGGAAAGCGTTCTGGATGAGAAAGTCTCCTGGATTCACCGGGCCATCACCGAAAACACCGCTGACGAAAAGGCCAACGAACGATTCAAAAAGTTGGTGCAAGATGTGTATCCGCAATGGCAGGTGGTTGAGCAGAAATTGAAGGCCAAATGGATGCTCGTGGAAGACTATGAGCCCGATGAGGAGACGGCCCAGGTCTATCGCCGGTTCAAGGCCGAGATGGACTTGTTCACAGAGGAAAACATCCCCATTCAGACCGAGCTGCAACTGCGCAGGAAACGCTACGAGGAGATCATCGGCGGTCTCAGCATTGAATGGAAGGACGAATCGCTCACCATTCCCCAGGCCGAGGCCCTGCTGGGAAATCGGGATCGAGCCGTGCGCAAACAGGTCTGGCGCAAGATCATGGATGCACACCTGGCCCATCGCGATGAGCTGAACGAGCTGTTCATGGACTTGTTGGCCAAGCGACGGCAAATCGCAAAGAACGCAGGTTTTCCCGACTATCGCAGCTACGCCTGGATCAGTCGCGGACGTTTCGATTACACGCCCGAGGACTGCATTATCTTCCACGACGCCATCGAGCAAAAGGTCGCGCCTCTGACCTCGGAGATGCACCGCTATCTGGCCGGAGAGATCGGCGTGGATCGCCTGCGCCCGTGGGAAACCAGCATAGGCAGTCCCTGGTTGCCCACGGTGGACCCCTATGAAGAACCCCTGCAACCATTCCGCGATGTTGTCGAGTTGGAGGAAGCGGGCCAACGGGTCTTCACCCAGGTGCATCCCGATTTCGGCGGCTATTTTCAATCCATGCGCGACGGTTTCCTGGACCTGGCGTCCCGGCCCAACAAGGCCCCGGGCGGCTACATGAACAGCTTTCCCATCAGCGGGCGGGCCTACATTTTTATGAACGCGGTGGGCTCGCATCGCAATTTCCGCACTCTGATGCACGAGGGTGGCCACGCCTTTCACTTCTTCGAGGCCTTCCAGCACCAGAGCCTCATCTGGAATTACCATTCGCCAATGGAATTCTCCGAGGTGGCGTCCATGAGTATGGAGCAGTTGAGCATGCCCTACTGGCGCAAGGAAGCGGGCGGCGTATACGATGAGAGTGATTACCGACGGGCCGTGAGGGAGCAGCTCATCGGCACCATCACCTTTTTGCCTTACATGGCGGTGGTGGATAAATTCCAGCACTGGCTCTACACCAAAGCGCCCGAGGACGTCTCGCCTGCTGATCTGGACGCAAAATGGGCTGAGTTATGGGATCGTTTCCTGCCGGGCATCGATTACTCGGGCCTGGATGCGGAAAAGGCCACTGGCTGGCACCGCAAGGCGCACATCTTCGGCGTTCCCTTCTACTACATCGAGTATGGTCTGGCCCAGATAGGAGCGCTGCAGGTGTGGCGCAACGCGCTGGACGATCAAGAGCAGGCCGTGGCCGATTATCGCCGGGCCCTGGCCGCAGGCTACACCAAACCCCTGCCCGAACTTTTTCAGCTTGCCAACGCCCGTTTCGCTTTCGACCCGGAAACCGTGGGAGAGTTGATGGATTTGATTCGGGTGGAGATGGAAAAGTATTTCTAGTGTCCGTCATGTACCTTCGCCTCGTCAACTCGGATCTTCGCGCCATCTGCACAACGCCGGATAAATCCGGCTAGCCAGGGGACTTCATCCCCCGGCGCTGGATGCAGCGAAAAAGGGAAGCTATTCCTGGACGTTCACTAAGCGCCTAATCGCTTTTTGCCACAGAGATACGAAGGAAACAAAGGCACTATCCGCGTTTCTTCGTATCTGTGTTGAGTGAACGGGACAGCGTTAGCAATTATCCCAAACATCCCATACCTGATACCCGATGCCAGATCACCTCCATATCAAATCCCTCATCCCCATTCATCAAAGAGTAAAAAATGGAAAGACTTTTCGAAGATAAAATCGCCGTCGTGACGGGAGGAGCCCAGGGCCTGGGCCGGGCCATCTGCGAACGGATGGCTCGGGAAGGCTGCCATGTGGTGGTGGCTGATCTCAACAAGGCGGGCGTGGAGAAGACGGCTGCAGAAATCGCTGCTGAATATGACCGCAAGACCCTGGCCGTGGGCGTCGACGTCACTAAAGAGGACCAGGTCGAAGCTTTGTTCCAGCAAACGCTGGAAACCTTCGGTCAGGTGGATTTCGTGGTCTCCAACGCAGGCGTGCTCATCGCCGAAGCCATCTGGGATTTCCCCGCAGACAAGTGGAAATTGGTCTTGGATGTGAATCTATTCGGGTATTTTCTGGTGGCCAAACACGCAGCTCGGGCCATGATGCCCCGCAAGCGCGGCGTCATCATCCAGATCAATTCGAAATCGGGCAAGAAGGGCAGCTACAAGAATTCCGCGTACGCGGCCAGCAAATTCGGCGGCATCGGTCTCACCCAGAGCATCGCCCTGGACCTGGCCGAGCATGGCATCCGGGTGAACGCCATCTGCCCGGGCAATTTGCTGGATTCCCCCCTGTGGGTCAATTCCCTCTACAAGCAGTACGCCAAAAGATGGGGCGTCACCGAAGAGGAAGTGCGCCAAAAATACGTGAATCAGGTTCCCATGAAGCGGGGCTGCACTTATGAGGACGTGACCAACGTGCTGGTCTTCCTGGCCTCGGATCAGGCCAGCTACATGACGGGCCAGGCCATCAATGTGACGGGCGGACAAGAGATGCGCTAACCGCCTGCTGCTGCGAAAACAGCTATGAACATCGTGTCGCTATAAATCTCTCCCGCTCCGCCGACGCCGTGCATGGGGCCTTTGGCAAATACATGGACCGGGAGATCTATCACACAAAGAATGAACGTAACTGCTGACGCACCCCGATTAACAAATCACAAAGGGCGCCAAGACGCCAAGAACAGAAAGAAAAAATGTATCAATTCCTCTTTGCTCCTTTGTGTCTTAGTGTTTTTCGTGGTTTTCGGACGACGACCGGTGACGACCTTAGTAGTTACGGATGAGCAGAGGAGATGAATAACATGACCAAGCGCCAATACGCCATTGGCGTCGATTTTGGCACCGAGTCGGGCCGGGCGTCCATCGTGGATGTGGCCGATGGCCGGGAGATCGCCACCCATGTGCATCCCTACGCCAACGGCGTCATCGACGAACGACTGCCCGATTCAGACATCATCCTGGAGCCCGATTGGGCGCTGCAAGACCCCAACGATTATCTCGAAGTCCTGAAGACAGCGATCCCCGCTGTGCTGGCCGAAAGCGGCGTCGATCCCGCGGACGTTATCGGCATTGGCATCGATTTTACCGCCTGCACCATGCTGCCCACGACTGCGGATGGCGCGCCCCTCTGCTTCCTGCCCGAATGGCGGGAAAATCCCCACGCCTGGGTGAAGCTATGGAAGCACCACGCGGCCCAGTCCGAGGCCAACGCCCTGAACAAGCGGGCTCGAGCGGCCGGTTTCGGCGACCTACTGGAGCGCTACGGAGGCAAGATCAGCTCCGAGTGGTTCATCCCCAAGGCCTGGCAAATCCTAGATGAAGCGCCCGAAGTGTACGAAGCTGCGGATCGCCTCATCGAGGCCGCGGACTGGATTGTGTGGCAGTTGACGGGGGTGGAGACCCGCAACGCCGCCACCGCAGGCTACAAGGCCATGTGGTCCAAGTCGGAGGGCTTCCCGCCGCCCGAATTCTTCCGGGCGCTGGATCCGCGATTGGAGAACATCGTGGATGAGAAGATGAGCCGGGAGATATTGCCCCTGGGTGCAAAGGCGGGTGAATTGAGCGAAGAGGCCGCTGCCTGGACGGGGCTGCCGTCCGGCGTCGCGGTGGCGGTGGGCAATGTGGACGCGCATGTGGCTGTGCCCGCGGCCACAGTCACCGAACCGGGGCGGATGGTGATCATCATGGGCACATCCAACTGCCACATGGTGTTGGGAGAGGAGTTCAAGACCGTGCCCGGCATGTGCGGCGTGGTGGAGGATGGCATCATCGCCGGACTGGCAGGTTTCGAGGCGGGCCAATCTTGCGTGGGCGACCATTTCGCCTGGTTCGTGGATAACTGCCTGCCCGCGGATTATCGTTGGGAAGCGGAAATGCGCGGGATGGACGGTTATCAACTACTGGAAGAGAAGGCGGCGCAACTTTTCCCAGGCGAAAGCGGCCTGCTGGCTCTGGACTGGTGGAACGGCAACCGCAGCGTGCTGGTGGATGTGGATCTGACGGGCATGTTGCTTGGCGCGACCCTAGCCACCAAAGCGGAAGATATTTATCGGGCGCTAATCGAGGCCACGGCCTACGGCACACGCCTCATTATCGAGACCTTTATCGAATATGGCGTGGAAGTGAAAGAAATCATCGCCACAGGCGGCCTGCCCAATCGCAACAAGCTGCTGATGCAGATTTACGCCGACGTGACCGGACTCCCTATCTATCTGGCTGAGGCGGAGCAGATTGGAGCGTTGGGCTCGGCCATGCACGGCGCGGTGGCTGCGGGTGCGGCCGCGGGCGGCTACGATTCAATCCAGGAAGCCAGCCGTCACATGGCCCGTCTGCGGGATGAGCGCTACGAGCCTATCCCCGAACATCATGAAGTCTACAATCAACTCTACGCCGAGTATGTGCGACTGCATGATTACTTTGGCCGCGGCGAAAATGACGTGATGAAACGGCTGAAATCCCTGCGCGCGACCATCAAACGAACGAAATTTTGACGATGTTATGATGCTTCTCGAATTGCGAGAAGAGGGAAGTTGGAGTGAGGGCGACGAAGCTCCGCCCAGGATGGCGGTGATCTCGCTGCCCGAATGTCGGAGCGATTGGACGCCGTTATGCACCTTGGCCTCGGCAAATCGAGGATTCACATCATCTGCCAGCGGGATTCGCCGATGATAACGCGGAGGCGACAGATTTCCGCGGATTTTGGAATTGAAAAAGGGGTTTTTCTGCGAAAATCCGATTGTTCAGCGTCATCCGCGGCGAATCGAAAGGTGGAGAATATGAAGATGCATGAAGATGATGAGAACTTGGCAAG
This sequence comes from Anaerolineae bacterium, assembly GCA_026992375.1. Lineage (GTDB taxonomy): Bacteria > Chloroflexota > Anaerolineae > J102 > J102 > M2005. The sequence continues at coordinate 6,481 of JALXAF010000273.1, read as the reverse complement.
AAGTTCATAACAGGCTCCAGGGAATTCAGACGGCGGGTACGCCCGGGGAGTTCAGCCCAAAGATCGAAATGCGCCCACAAGGCCCGGTTTACTTCACCGGAATCATTGTTCTGGTGTATAATGGGCCTGCAATAGCCCTTCTCGGCAACATCTCGATGGCGTTGCCGCCACAACAGATTTCCCTCGCTTTTTCAGGATAAACGATTTTTTATGGAGATTTTTTGGTATGGCCTGGCGTGTTTTCGCTTCAAGAGCCGCCAGCTCACCGTCGTCGCCGACCCCTACTCCCCGGAAGTCGGTCTGAATATGCCTCCGGTTCGGGCGCAGGTGGTCACCGTCAGCCACGATGCGCCCGGTCACAATCACATCAAAGCCGTCAAGGGCGTCGAGCATGTATTCGATGGCCCGGGCGAGTATGAGGTGAACGCGGTTTTCATCACCGGCGTCGCCGCCCATCATCGCGGCAAGCCGGGCGAAAGAGAGCGCAACACCGCTTTCCTCTACGAATTCGACGATGTCAGCATCGGTCATTTGGGCGATCTGGGCGAGACGCTGGATCGCAAGCAGATCGAAGCCTTCAACAGCCCCGACATCCTGATCATCCCCGTGGGCGGCAGCGATATCCTGGACGCGTCCCAGGCGGTGGAGGTGATCACTGAACTCGAACCCCGCATCGTCATCCCCATGCACTATGCCCAGCCAGGATTGAAGATGAAGCTGGATCCGCTGGAGAAATTTTTGAAAGAGATGGGCGTAGGCGATGTCGATACGCTTTCTTCGCTGAAAGTGCGCAAATCGGATCTGACAGGCGATGAAACTCGCGTCGTACTTTTGGAATCTCTAGGAGCGCCCGCATGAAAAAATACATCCTTTTCCCTCTGCTGCTTCTGACACTGTTACTGGCCGCGTGCAACGGCTCGCAATCGCAGAACGGCAATCAGTCTGGCAAACCCGCCATGGTTACGCCATCTGGATCGCCTCAGGCCGCAGTTGATCATTCATTGGATCCCATGAAGCAAGAGGTGGAAAACAATCCATCGGTGGAGGGATACCTGAATCTGGGTAACGCCTACACCGAACGCGCCCGGTTCGCCGAGGCGGTGGATGCGTACAAGAAGGGTCTGGCGATCAACCCCAATCATCCAGCCACTCTGGCCAATCTGGGCGTGGCTCTGTATCAATTGGGACGATACAGCGAGGCGCAAGAGCAATTCAAAAAGGCGCTGAAGGTCAACCCGAATGACGCAGCCACCACCTATCTTCTAGGCGCCACCTATCTGCAGACGGGGGATCAGAAAAACGCGGAGCTCATGTTCAAGAAGGCGCTGGCAATCGAGCCCACCCTGCCAGAGGCTCATTTCGGGCTGGGCGCGCTCTATGCACTGCAGGGCAAGAAGGACCAGGCCATCGAGGAGTTCGAGACCTTCCTGGCTGGCCCCCCCGCGCAGGATCCTCGGGCGAAAAGCGAAGCGGAGCGTTATCTCAAACAGTTGAAGAGCGGCCAGTAGGAACGATCGTTGCATACATTCGAGCAATATCAGTTGCCCAATGGCCTGGTGGTGGCCCTCGCGCCCATCTCTTGCGTGCGCTCTGTGGCCATTGGCGCGTATCTTGGGGTGGGGAGCCGTTATGAGGCCCGGGAAGAGGCGGGCATCAGCCATTTTCTGGAGCACATGGCCTTCAAGGGTTGCCAGGGCTGGCCCGCGGCCCGGGATATCGCCAACGCGGTGGAAGGACGGGGCGGTTTTCTCAACGCCTCCACCAGCCAGGAATTCACCACTTTTTGGATCAAGATCGGGGCCCGGCACTGGCGCGAGAGTCTGAAGCTCCTGGCTTCCATGGTGCAGACGCCTTTGCTCGATCCAGCAGAGATGGAACGGGAGCGGGGCGTCATCCTCGATGAAATCGCCATGTATCGGGACATCCCCGAGGACCTGGTTTCGCAGTTGAGCAATGAGGCTATGTGGGGCGATCATGCTCTGGGGCGGGAGATCGCGGGAGAGATCGAGACGGTGTCGGCTCTTTCGCGCGAGGCGCTGCGCGCTTTCCACCAGCGCGCCTACCGGCCCGAGCGAGCGGTGCTCACCATTGCCGGCAACATCGATTCTGCGGCGGTGCGCCGGGCCGCGGTCGAGGATTTCGGCGGATGGCGGGGGACGGGAACGCCGCCCGAGATGACGCCCGCGCCTCCAGCGCCCGCATCTCCCCGCTATCGCATCCGCATCTGGCGCAGCGAGCAGGCGCATCTGCAACTGGCGGTTCCCGCCCTTCCGCGGCTGCATCCTCGGCGATTCGTCCTGAGGCTGCTGAATGTGCTGGCGGGCGAGGGCATGAGCTCCCGCTTGTGGCAGCGTCTGCGCGAGGAAAAGGGACTGGCCTACAACATCGGCTCTTATGTCAATGGCTTCCACGACGCGGGCGTGTTGGGCGTTTTCGGCGGCTGCGACGCTTCGCGTCTGTTCGAGACGCTGGATGGCGTGATGGCCGTGTGGCGGGCGTTGCAGGAGCAGCCCGTGGACGAGGCGGCGCTGACCCAATCCAAGGATTATCTGCGGGGGCGCACCGAGCTGGCCAGCGAAGACCCCACGGGCGTGGCCGCGTGGTGGGGCCAGCAATTGGCCACTGGCGCCGAGCCCCTTTCGCTGGATCAGGCTCTGGCGCAGATCGACGCGGTGACGCCCGCGGACGTGCAGCGTCTTGCCCAAGAGCTGTGGCGGCCGGAAAAGCTCTCGCTGGCTTATGTCGGGCCGCTGGATTCGGAGGAACGCCTGGTGAATTGGCTTGAATGAATGAATCCAAACCTGACAGGTTAGCGCCAGCGAAAACGACCTTGGCAGTTACGAATGAAATCCATCGTTACGTCATTCAGGTGCGACGCACTTGAGACCTGTGGTAAGTGCGCCGCATCTTTCGGTCACTGAGCTCCCTCGAAATGACGTAGGAGAGACGTAATGAGCGATTCGTGATGCGTGACGACCTCACGCATTACGTATCACGCCCGTTGCAAACTCGCCCAACGTGGGCTTTGCCAACCTTCAGAAACCAGCGATCATTCTATCTGAACGCATATTCTCAATCCAAACATTTTGCAAAGGAGCAAAATCATGAACATTCAAACCATCGGCGTCATTGGCTGCGGCCTGATGGGCTCTGGCATCGTCGAAGTGGCCGCCCGCGCGGGTTTCGATGTCATTGTCTCGGAAGCGAATGACGATTTTCTGCAGGCGGGACTGGCCCGCATCGATAAATCATTGGGCCGGGCCGTGAAGAAAGGCAAGCTGAGCGAAGACGAGATGGCCGCCATCAAGGCCCGCATCACCGGCGTGGTGGGCCTCGACGCATTCAAGGATGTGGACCTGGCCATCGAGGCGGTGTCGGAGAACATCGATCTCAAACGCAGCATCTTCGAAAAGCTGGATCAAGTCACCCGCCCGGAGGTGGTGCTGGCCTCCAACACCTCGTCCATCAGCATCGCCGCGCTGGCCGCGGTCACCCGACGCCCGGACAAGGTGGTGGGCATGCACTTCTTCAATCCGGTGCCGGTGATGGCGCTGCTGGAGCTGGTGCGCGGCATCCTCACCAGTGATGAAACCCTGGCCATTGCCCGCGAGATCGGCGAGCGCATGGGCAAGACGCCCGTTGTGGCCAAAGATAGCCCCGGCTTCATCGTCAATCGCCTGCTCATCCCCTTCTTGCTGGACGCCATCCGCATGTATGAAGCGGGCCTGGCCACCAAAGAGGATATCGACACAGGCGTCAAGCTGGGCCTCAATCATCCCATGGGACCGCTGACTCTGGCCGATTTCGTGGGGCTGGATACGACCCTGTTCGTGGCCGATGTGCTCTACGAGGAATATGGCGATCCCAACTTCAAAGCGCCGCCCCTGCTGCGGCAGATGGTGGCCGCGGGCCTGCTGGGCCGCAAATCGGGCCAGGGTTTCTACGACTGGCGTCGATGAGCATGGCCGCGTCCCCACCGGCGTTTTGACGCCCCAACCATCCATCACAACAATCCCCCAGATAATCCATCTCCAAACGTAACTGCTAACGTAGCTATGTTCACTCGATACGGATATGAGGAAACGCGGATAAAAATCTTTTTTGAATGACTTCGTGTCTTCGTTTCCGTCGTGTCTTCGTGGCGAAAGAGAGCGAGTGGGGCCAACGCCCCTGGCAGTTACCAATCCAAACAGAGAGCATAAAGGAGTTTTTCGATGAGAAAATTAGCCCCACCCCAGGGTCTTTACTTCGAAGATTTCGAGATCGGCGACAGCATCGAGAGCGTGGGCCGCACCATCACCGAGACGGATGTCGTGCAATTCGCCATGCTTTCGGGCGACTGGAACCTGATCCACACCAATGCCGAATACGCCAAAGATCAGCTCGCGGGCGAGCGAATCGCTCACGGATTGCTGGTGCTTTCCATTGCGTCGGGCTTAGCCGTGCGCCTGGGCTTCATGGAGGACACCGTGATGGCGTTCATGGGCCTGGAATGGGAATTCCGGCAGTTCGTGCGTATCGGAGACACCATTCACCTTCGGGCCACCGTCGCCGACAAGAAGGAAGTAAAACGGCTGAGCGGCGGCTATGTCTGGTTCAAGATGGATATCCTGAATCAGGACGGGAAGAAGGTGCAGCGGGGGCAATGGAAGGTGCTGGTGAAGAGCCGAGAGCTGGCCGGGCAATCGGATTGAGCAGGCTGTCACGGCATCGGAGGTCCGCCCGGGCCTCCGATGTCCCGCCTTTCGACAAGAAATGAAAATGGAACGCGGACACATCTGACGCCCGCAGATTCTCGCAGATTATCCTGATTTTATCTTTTTTATCTGCGTAGATCAGCTTTTTCTGCGTCATCTGCGTTCTATTTTCAAAGCCGAAGTCCGGGCAGCAACGTCACCCGCATGATCCCCGCGTCCACATCCACCTCCTGCACCACATCGGCGATGGCTGGGAGCAGCGTCTCGCCTTGCGGCCCCTGCACAATGTAAACCTCGTTGGCTCCAGTCCACATGATCTCCACCAGTTCGCCCAAGAGCTCGCCTTCCATGGTCTCCACCGTCAGCCCGATGAGCTCATCTTCGTAATACTCATCCTCGCCCAGGGGCATGGCGTCTTCTCGGGCGATGAAGAGATATTTGCCTCGCAAAATCTCCGCCGCGTTGCGATCTTCCAGGCCCGAAAGCCTGACCAACAGCGCGCCTTTATGCGGACGCGCCGAGACCACCTCTCGCTGAGACGTTTCCCCCTCGACGAACAGCAGCGCCCCCCTCGCGAACCGTTCGGGGAAATCGGTGAGCTGCTTGACTTTGATCTCGCCGCGAACGCCGTGCACGCCGATGACGCGCCCCACGGCCAGATAAGATTCTTTCCCAACCATTGCCTCATTCCGACGCGTAGCGTCAATCGATATCGACGACGATGCGCAGCCCCTGGCGAGCCGCCGCGGCTTTCGCCACCAGGCGGATAGCCTGGGCCGTGCGCCCCTTGCGACCAATGAGGCGGCCCACATCGCCGGGAGCGGCCGTCACATCCACATACAACGTCCCGCCCACCCGATGGGACTCGATTTGCACCTGGTCCGGGTTTTCGACTAACGATTGGGCGATATATTCGATCACATCTCGCATGATTGCCTCTGAGGGAAGAAGCGCCGCCCCCGGTGCGAGGGCGGCGTTCGTAGAGCTTGGGGATGAAGTTGCGCCGGGGATCAGGCTGCTTCGGTGACGGCTTCCGCGGTTTCTTCGAGATTCACCTTCTTCAGCAAGCGGGCCACGGCTTCGCTGGGCTGGGCGCCCTGGCTCAGCCAGTAATTCGCCCGTTCCTTGTTGATCTCAAAGCTGGGGGGATTGGTGCGAGGATTGTACCAACCCAGGATCTCGATGAATTTGCCATCGCGGGGCGAACGCTGATCCGCCACCACAATACGATAAGAGGCCTGCTTCTTGGCCCCAGTGCGACGTAGTCGAATTCGTACCATTGCTAGTATTCTACTCCTGAATTTATTGGCTCAGAGCCTTGATAAAAGGTTGAGGGCTGAATTGAGTGATGAAAAACCACAGACCAGAGGTCGTTGTGGGGGATAACCAAAAGATCAAAATCCCAGGCCGCCGAAAAGGCCGCCCAGACCGCCGCGCTTGCCCGACCGCAACTGCTTCATCAGACGTTGCATCTGACGGAACTGGGAAAGCAGCTCATTGACATCCTGCACCGAGGTGCCCGAGCCCCTGGCGATGCGACGTTTGCGGCTGGCGTTGATGATGCGGGGATTATGGCGTTCGGTCAGGGTCATAGAGCTGATGATGGCCTCGATGTGACGCAACTGCTTGTCGGTCGCCTCCTGATCGATTTCCTTGGCCATCTTGCCCATGCCCGGAAGCATACCCAGGATGCTGGAAAGCGGGCCCATCTTGCGCACCTGGCGCATCTGTTTGAGGAAGTCATCCAGATCGAAGTCGCCTTTCCGCAACTTCTTCTCCATCCG
>JALXAF010000272.1 GCA_026992375.1 Anaerolineae bacterium | reverse complement strand
GCTTTATCGGCCAGGGCCCGGGCTGCGGCGCCCAGGATGCGCTCCGATTGCAGCACGTTGTGGGCGATGAGGGGCAGCATCACATTCAGCTCGAACACGCCGGCCTGGCCGCCGATGGTGACGGCCGCATCGTTGCCCATCACCTGGGCCGCGACCATGGTCACAGCCTCGGCGATGACGGGGTTGATCTTGCCGGGCATGATGCTGGACCCGGGCTGCACCGCGGGCAGCGCGATCTCGCCCAGGCCGGCGATGGGCCCGCAGTTCATCCAGCGTAGATCATTGGCGATCTTCATCAGGCTGACGGCCACGGTTTTGAGCTGGCCGCTGAGGGACACCAGCGCGTCCTGGGCCGAAAGCGCCTCGAAATGATTATCGGTTTTCGCGAAGGGAAGCCCGGTCAGCTCCGAGAGAATGGCCGCCACCCGTCCGCCAAACTCGGGATGGGCGTTGACGCCCGTGCCCACCGCGGTGCCGCCGATGGCCAGGCGACTTACATCGGCCAGCGCGCCCTCGATGCGGGCCCCGCCCTTGCGCACCTGCGTCGCCCAGGCGCTCAACTCCTGGCTCAGGCGCACGGGCATGGCGTCCATGAGATGTGTGCGGCCCGTCTTCACTACATCATCCACCTGGGCCTGCTTCTCCTCGATGACGGCTTGCAGATGGCGCAGGCCCGGCAGCAGCGTCTCGTCCGCCTCCAGCCACGCGGCCACGTGCATGGCCGTGGGAATGACGTCGTTGGAGGATTGGCTCATGTTTACGTGGTCGTTGGGAAGCACCGGGCGGCCCAGCTTCTGGGTGGCCAGGCGGGCGATGACCTCGTTGGCGTTCATGTTGGTGCTGGTGCCCGAGCCGGTCTGGAAGATGTCGATGGGAAAATATGCGTCCCAGCGCCCGTCCGCCACCTCGCGCGCCGCCTCCTGGATGGCCGCGGCCATGTCCGCGGGCAGCAGGTTCAAATCCGCGTTGGCCCGGGCCGCGGCCAGCTTGGTCAGCCCCAGCGCCCAGATGAAGGTGCGAGAGAAAGGGATGCCGCTGATGGGGAAATTGTCGATGGCGCGCTGGGTTTGCGCGCCGTAAAGGGCGTCGGCGGGCACGTGCACCTCGCCCAGTGAATCTCTTTCGATGCGATAGTCGGTCATTGTTCTGTGGCGGGGAGTGTGGGGGGGGGGCGATTTCTGATAGCTGATCCATCCGGCAACCGGCCAGAGATTCCCAATTATCGTGCATTCGATGACGATAGTCTGTATGCCGTCTCCCCTTCCATCACGTCCCCGGGACCAGATTCAAAAAATCGGGCTGAGCGCGAGGCCCAGCCCGATGGAAAATAGCAGGATGGTGTGGGATCAGGATTCCGCGGGGGCGGAGAGTTCCTCCGATCTCCCTGACATAAGCGCATAGAACTCGCTGCCGCCCACGGTTTCCACCTCCAGCAGGCGACGGGCCAGCAGTTCCAGCTTGTCGCGATGTTCGCGCAGCACGCCCAGCGCCCGCTCATGGGCCTCGATGACCAGGCTTCGCACCTCATGATCGATTTCCCGGGCGACTTCTTCGCTGTAATTGCGCTG
>JALXAF010000271.1 GCA_026992375.1 Anaerolineae bacterium | reverse complement strand
GGATATTGTTGGAGGGGGAGGTGGGGTTGCCCGGAGGCTGCGGTTGTGCGCGGGCTGCTTGTCGCCCGGATGGCGGGAGCGTCTGGAGTCGGGGCGTCGGCGGGCGTTGGCGTCGCGGTGCGGATGGCTGTGGGCGTCCATGTGGGCGCGTGGGGGGCTTCCGCTGCGGGAGCGACGCGAGAGCGGGCTTTCAGCCAAACCAGGCCGATCATTGTCGCAAAAAGAAAAATCGCCAGCAGGATCAGGCGAGGTGAACGCGAGTTGTTTCGTTTCATCATGCCGCGATCTTACACCAAAAGGCGCCATGGGGCAACCGCCTTTCCTGTTTGGTCTGGCGGAATGCCCCCTTCCCAGCCCCCTGTTTCGGCTTCCCCCCCCACTTCGGCTGGCGGGGTGGGGGCAATTGGTTCTGCTGTAATCGTGCGTTCTGCGCCTTGATGGTGTGGTTTTTCTGGTCGCCCAGTGTTTGGGAAGCGCCCCCGGTTTGGGCTTTGGTTGCCGGGTTTTGGTTTTGTCTTGTATAATCAAGGCTGTCGACTTGTCACAAGTTCGATGGCTTGCCTTTTTCGCCGAAACTTTTGGGCGAGGGCGTCAAACGTCATATATCAGGCCGTTGTCAGCAACGCATATTCAATTATCTTTCCACTCAAGGAGTGACTGCAATGGAAAAACCCTGGCTGCAATTTTATGATAAAGGGGTTCCGGCCTCGATTGATTATCCCGAAGTGGATTTGTGGACTTTGTTGAGCGACTCTGTCAAGAATTATCCCAACCAGATTGCGTTGCGGATGATTCTCAAGTATCTGCCGCTGGGATTTAAGCTGGGCGTGAAGATGACTTATAAGGAGCTTGAGGATAAGGTCAATCGTCTGGCGACGGCGTTGGCGGGCATGGGCGTCAAGAAGGGGGATCGCGTCGCTGTTCAGATTCCCAATTCGCCGGGGACGGTCATTGCATTTTTGGCCATTGTGCGCACCGGTGCTATCGTGGTGAACACCAACCCGATTTACACCTCCCGGGAGATGGCGCATCAGTTCAACGATTCTGGGGCCAAGGCGGTCGTTATCTGGAATAGCCTTTATCCCAAACTGAAGAAAATCCAGAAGGACACCGGTGTGGAGAAGGTCATCGTTTATCACCTGAACGATTTTATGAATCCGATTTACGCTCATTTGCTCAAAAGCGCCCAGGAAAAATCGGGGGATTGGGTGGATGTGCCTGAGGGTGATGGCGTTTACTGGATGCGGACGCTCATTTCCAACAATCCGCCCAACCCGCCGCAGGTGGCGGTTTCTCCTGATGATGTGGCGCTGTTCCAGTACACGGGGGGCACGACAGGCACGCCCAAAGCCGCCATGCTCAGCCATCGCAATCTCATCGCCAATGTGATGCAGATAGACGCCTGGGTGCCCGATATGGCCCACGGCAAAGAGGTTTTCATGGGCGCGATTCCGTTTTTCCATGTCTTTGGCATGACGGTGGGGATGTTGGAGAATCTGTTCGTAGGCGGCAAGTTGGTGCTCATGCCCGACCCTCGCGACATCAGGCTGTTGATGACCATCATTCAGGAGGAGGGCGTCACCTTGTTCCCGGGCGTGCCCACGTTGTATGTCGCCATCATCAATCACAAGGATGTCTCTTCCTTCGATCTGAAATCCATCAAGGTGTGTATTTCGGGCGGCGCGCCGCTGCCCATCGAGGTGCAGCGCAAGTTCGAGGAGATGACTGGGGGCAAGCTGCGGGAGGGGTATGGTCTGACGGAAACTTCGCCCGTGACGCATTCCAATCCCATCTATGGCTTGTACAAGACGGGCTCCATCGGTTTGCCTTTCCCCGATGTGGAGGCTCGCATCGTCTCGCTGGATGCTGACGAGGAGGGCAAACGTCAGGTTCTTGGCGTGGGCGAGGATGGCGAACTGGCCATTCGGGCGCCGCAGGTGATGGTGGGCTATTGGAATCGGCCCGATGAAACCAGGAATGTGAAGGATGAGGAGGGCTGGCTTTATACCGGAGACATCGCCAAGATGGATGAGGATGGCTACTTCTACATCGTGGATCGCAAGAAGGACCTGATTATCGCTTCGGGCTACAACATCGTTCCGCGCGAGGTGGAGGAGGCCCTTTATGAGAATCCCAAGGTGCAGGAGGCTGTGGTCGTGGGCGTGCCGGATCCTCGCCGCGGTGAGACGGTGAAGGCTTTCATCGTGCTGAAGGTGGGTGAGACTGCGACGGCGGAGGAGATTATCGCTTTTTGCAAGGAGCGATTGGCGCCTTACAAGGTTCCCAAGTTGGTGGAATTTCGCACGGAGTTGCCCAAATCGGCGGTGGGCAAGTTGTTGCGCCGGGCTCTGGTGGAGGAGGAGAAGGCCAAACTGGCGAACAAGCAGGCCGAGGACCAGGACAAGGAGGCTTAACAGCCATCTAACAAGAGAGGTGCGATGCACAGGGCAAGCGCGTCGCACCTCTTTTGCCCCGCTCTTTTATTTTTGCAGGAAGGGAAGATGCAGGCGTTGTGGCGGCTGCGGGGCGATGTGTCCGCGGATGACGATGGGGGTTTCGGTGAGCGTCAGGGTGACGACGCCAGCGACGGGGTGCAGGATGTTCACGTCGGGGCTGGTTTGCCCGGGGCGGGTGGGGGTGGTGAACATCAATAGTTGCGGATCGGGCGTGAGCAGGTGAATGATGTGGGAGGCGGGCGCGTCGGCCGGGGTGCGGGCGACGCCATCATCGAACCAAAGCGCGTACACGGGCTGGTCTTCGACCAGGAATTCATAGACGAAGGTGTTTTTGTCGAAGCCTGTCAGCTTCTGTGCGCTTTCGTAGCTGCCCAGTTGGGCCTGGGCCATGGCCAGGGCGTAGATGACGGGGCGTTTTTCGGGCGGGCCATCGCCTGGTTCTCCCAACATGCCCTGAAACGCCAGGTCTCGCGGCCCGAATGCGGGGTTCTGGTAGGCGGGGCGATCTTGTTCGTAGGCCATGATGATGGCGTCGAAGCCGCTGGCCGCGGCCATCACCCATTTTTTGAAGGCTAGGCGCGCTTGCTCCGCCCGATACCAGTGCACTGTCAGGGCGTGATCTGGCGCGGAAGCGTCTTCCAGGCTGCGCCACAGGGCTTCGCCTTGGCCCGGATAGAGGGGGTTGACGGAGATGAGTTGGGGATCAGCCGTGAGTGCGGGCGCGGAGGTCGCGCCCATCAGCCACACCGGTTTGTCTGGCCCGGCCACGGTCGCGACCCAATCGGCCAGCGTGGCCAGGCCCGAATAATCGGCCATGCTGTGCAGGGCGATGATGTCGTAGGCGTCGGTTGCGGCTGCGATCTGTTGGAAGGCGGTGAGTGCGCCGCACACCGCGGGGTTGACGATGGTCACCACGTCTTCCAGCTCGGCGGGAGTGGGCCAGCGATCCAGCATGTCGGTGGCTGTGGCTCCGGCCAGAAGGATGCGGGCGTTGGGCGAGGCGGCCCGCGCGCCTGTTGCGGCTGTGCGCAGCAGGGTTACATACTCGGCCGCGGTTGTCTCGGGCGAGGTTCCCTGCCACCAGACGCCGGTGGTGGCGTCGGTTTCTATCTGGAAGTAGCGCACCGGGTCGGGATTTCCGTCGCCGTCCACATCCACCAGCGCGGGGGAATCGTTCACGCCGTCCGCGTCGTAGCGTTCGACTACTGCCTGCACCCAGGCGGCGTAGTCGTCCAGGTAGTCGGCCCGAGGCGGGGTGGATGCAGCGACTGCGGCCTGTCCGCCTTCGGGGCCTTTGCTGCGGGCCCAGGGGTTCCACGCCCGCAGCACCATCGCCAGCTCGAATCCCGCTTTCTGATACGCGGCCACCCGATCGTCCAGCGCTGTGGTCGGCGCGTTCCAGCGATAATCGTGATGGTCGCCCGCGGGGGCGTTGGGCTCGATGTATCCCCACCGCACGTCATCCAGGACGGCAAGCGAAGCTTGAGAGGCTCGCAGGCTTTCGGGCAGGACGTCGGTGAAGCGGGGGCTGGCGTCGATGACGCCCAGGCGCAGCGGACCGGGGCTCAGTTTCTCTCCGGCCGGGTAGCGGATGGCGTTTGGGTCACAGGCGGGCGCGGGGATGGTGCAGGCTGAGAGGAGGAGCAGCAGCGGCAGCAGCAGGATGAGGCGTGATGCGAGCGGGCGGGGGATTTTCATGTTTGGTTCTGCCGAAAAAGGTTTTGTCTCACGCAAAGTCGCAAAGACGCCAAGGAAAAGAGATTGGTTTCGCCAAGAAGAATCGCTCAAAATCCCCCCTTTTCGTCTTTATATTCTTGGCGTCTCCGTAATGGTTATTTTTCAGGAAATCCATATTGGAGTTGATTATTACCCGTGCAATGGTTGTTCGCGAGGGCAGAAGTGGGTGCTGCGGCCAGCGACTACGATGCGTTGGATGGGCGCGCCGCAGGAGGGGCAGGGTTCGCCCGTGCGCCGGAATACTTGCAGGCTGTTCTGGAAGGAGCCGGTGGAGCCGTCGGGCCGCCGATAGTCGCGCAGGGTTGTGCCCATCTCGGTCAGCGCCTGAGCGAGGATGGTTTTTATCGCTGCGACCAGCGCGGCTATCTCGTCCTGGGTGAGAGAGCTGCCCGGGCGCAGGGGATGGATGCGGGCCAGGAAGAGGGATTCGTCGGCGTAGATGTTGCCGATGCCGGCCACGATGCGTTGATCCAGCAGCAGGGATTTGATGGCCGCGGTGCGTCGGGCCAGGATGCGGGCCAGGTAGTTGGCGTCGAAGGTGTCGCTCAGGGGTTCGGGACCGAGTTTGCCTACGATTTCCGCGGGGTCTTCCACCAGGTAGGCCCGCCCGAATTTGCGTTGATCTTCGAAGCGCCAGTCGTCGCCATCGCTGAAGTGGAAGATGAGGCGGTCGTGGGGCCGCAGCGGCTCGGAGGCGTTCACCACGCGCATTTTGCCTGTCATGCGCAGATGCAGAATCAGCCAGCGGTCGTCATCGAGCCGGAAGAGCATGTATTTGCCCCGCCGTTTTGTTTCGATCACGCGGCGTCCTTGCAGCCATTGCTGGAACAGAACGCGCTCGGGGCGATCGATGACGGGCGGCCAAAGGGGCGTCACCGACTGGATTTCGCGATTCAGAATGAGGGGCGTCAGCGCGTCGAGGATGGTCTGGACTTCGGGCAGTTCGGGCATGGGGGTGGGGGATTTGGGAATTGGGATTGCGGATTTTGGATTTGGAATTGGGATTGAGGGGGCGGGAGCGTGATGCGTGATGAGTGATGCGTGATGAGTGATGCGAAAATTCCCCTGATGAAATCGTGATCTACTGAGATTGTGTCATTCTGAGCGAAGCGAAGAATCTCTTTTTCTGCAAACGGCGAGATTCCCTTCGGCAGGCTCAGGGCAGGCTTTCGGTCGCTGCGCTCCCTCGAAATGACGTGAAATCTCACGCCAAGGCGCAAAAGCCATCAAGAATTCTTTGCTTCTTTTTCTCTTTGCGCCTTTGCGTCTTTGCGTGAGATCGATTTTCAAAGCTGGTTAAGCGCCGAGGCGGCCGAATTGTTTTTCCAGGGCTGCGGCGCTGAGATGCAGCATGGTGGGGCGTCCGTGAGGGCAACTGCGGGGGTTGTCGCATTGTTCGAGCTGGCGCAGGAGTTCGCGTTGTTCGGCTGCGGAGAGGACTTGTCCGCCTTTGATGGCCAGTCGTTTGCAGATCATGGTGACCAGGGCGTCTTCTCGGG
>JALXAF010000270.1 GCA_026992375.1 Anaerolineae bacterium | reverse complement strand
TACATGGTGTCGGCTACGGCCCGGGCAAAGCCCATTTCGTGGGTCACTACGATCATGGTCATGCCGCTTTCGGCCAGCTCCTCCATCACTTCCAGCACTTCCTTGATCATCTCCGGGTCCAGCGCCGAGGTGGGTTCGTCGAAGAGCATGATCTTGGGCTGCATGGCCAGGGCGCGGGCGATGGCCACGCGCTGCTGCTGACCGCCTGAGAGCTGGCCAGGATACTTGTTGGCTTGCTCGGGGATGCCTACGCGCTTCAGCAGTTGCATGGCGATTTCTTCGGCCTTCTGCTTATCCCACTTGCGCACGTAGATCGGGCCCAGGGTGATGTTCTGCATCACCGTCAGATGCGGGAACAGGTTGAATTGTTGGAACACCATGCCCACCTCCTTGCGGATAGCGGCGATGTTGCGCACGTCGTGGCTGAGCTCAATGCCATCCACGATGATGTGGCCTTTCTGGTGCTCTTCCAGACGGTTGATGCAGCGAATGAAGGTGGATTTGCCCGAGCCGGAGGGCCCGAATATCACGACCACCTCGCCCTTGTGCACATCCATGTTGACGCCGCGCAGCACATGGAAGTTACCATACCACTTGTGTACTTCCTGGCATTTGATGATGGGCTCGCCTTCCTTGGCGATGCCTGATCGGGTGGTTTCGTCATTGCTCATAAGAAAACTCCTGTATCGAGATTAGGACGTTTGATTGGCGGTGAGAGGTTAACGTTCACCCACGCCCAGAGCGACTTCCAGGCGACGGGAGCCGTAGGACATGCCGTAACTGAACACCCAGTAAATGAGGGCGATGAAGGCGAAGACCTCCAACTGGCGACCGATGTAATTGGGATTTGCCAGGATGCCGCGAGCGATGCCCAACAGATCGAGCAGACCAACCAGCGCCACCAGCGAGGTGTCTTTGAACAGGCCGATGAACTGGCCCACCAGCACGGGGATCACGGCCCGCAGAGCCTGGGGCAGGATGATGAACACCATCTTCTGCCATCCGCTGAGGCCCAGGGCGTCGGCGGCTTCATACTGGCCTTTCGGGATAGATTGCAACCCACCGCGCACATTCTCCGCCATATATGCAGCCGCAAACATGATGATGGCCACGGTGGCGCGAATCACGCGATCGATGGTGATGCCGGCGGGCAGGAAGAAAGGCAGCATCAACTGGCCCATGAAAAGCAAGGTGATCAACGGCACGCCGCGGATGATCTCGATATAGAGTACGCTGATGGTTTTCAGCGCCGGCAGCTTCGATTGTCGCCCCAGGGCCAGCAACACCCCGAAGGGGAAGGAGAAGACGATGCCGAAGATGGCCAGCAGCAGCGAAAGCAGCAAGCCGCCCCACAAATTGGTGGGCACCAGCTTCATAAAGCCTTCCTGGCCAAATCCTCGCACCACAAGGATGACCAGCGGCATGTACAGCAAGATGAGGATGTAGGTGGGCCGGGCCAGCTTTTTGGGATAACGCTTACCCAGGAAATAGCCGATGATGGCCAACACATCAATGAACAGCAGATGCGGCCAGGATTGCCGTCCCAGGGTGAACAGCCACGCGGCCAGGATCACCGGAATGATCAGCAGCACCCAGCCTACGGCTTCCGCTCGTTTGAGAAAGATGCCCCAGGCCAGGCCAATCAGCAGTCCCAACAGGAACATCAGGAACCACAGGCGCCAATCCTCCGAACCAGGATACTGGCCTTTCATATACAACTGGAGGTTGTCGGTGACTGCAGCCCATTGGGCGGTGTTGATAATCCAGTTGCCGATGGCGAAGATCAGCCACAGCAGAAAAGCGCCGGCCACGAAGGTGAGGATCGTGTCGCCAATGGAGCCAAACAGATTTTTCTTCATCCACCCCAGAATGCCGATGCGTTCGGTGGGGGGAGGCAGGATATCTTTGGTAGAAGTTAGTGTTGTCATGGCTAGCGCTCCACCAATCGAGTGTGTTTATTGTACCAGTTCATAAACAGCGACGTCAGCAGGCTGAAGGTGAGATACACGCCCATGGTGATGAGAATGACCTCCACCGCCCGGCCTGCCTGGTTGATGATGGTGCTGCCCACTGCGAATAGATCGGGATAGCCCACTGCAATCGCCAGAGAAGAGTTCTTGGTCAGGTTCAGATACTGGCTGGTCAGCGGCGGGATAATCACCCGCATGGCCTGGGGAAAGATGACCAGTCGCATGGTCTGGAATCCGCTGAGGCCCACGGCTGTGGCGGCCTCGCGTTGCCCCTTGGAGACCGATTGAATGCCCGCGCGCACCACTTCGGCGATGAACGCCGAGGTGTAAATGACCAGGCCGGTGAAGATGGCCATGAACTCGGGCGTCAGCGACTTCCCGCCTTTGAAGTTGCGTCCTTGCAGAGAGGGGAAATCGAGATGCATGGGCGGACCGGCCATGAACTGGGCGATGAACCAGGTGATGGCCGCCAGGACGGCGAAGACGACGAATCCCCATAGCCAATATAGTGGCATGCGTCCCGTTTTCTTGCCTTCTCTAAATTTGATTGCTGCAACGATGAACCCGATGATGAATGAGCCCAATAAGAACCACTTGTAAACGTCCCACCCGCCTGCGGGCTGCGGCCACACCACATAGATGCCGCGATTGGTCAGATACGCCCAACCCCACGCCGAGAGGGCGTTTTGCACCCTGGGGAGTTTGTGGAAAACCGACGTGCTCAGAAAGATGAGGAAAACGAGCAGGGGAATGTTGCGTAGCGCTTCGACATAGATGGCCGCCAGTTTGTTGACCAACCAGTTCTTGGATAGCCGGGCGATGCCAATGATAATGCCGAAAAGGGTGGCGAAAACAATGCCCAGGAACGAGACCTTGATGGTGTTCAACAAGCCCACCAACAGCGCCTGAGCGTAGGTGCTGTTGCGGCTGTATTCGATCATCGATTCGCCGATGTCGAACTGAGCGGTCAGACCAAGGAATTTGAAACTCATGGGGATGCCAAGAGCCTCGAGTCCGGTCAGGAGGTTATGGATGAGCCACCAACCGATTGCTATCAGCACTACGACCACAATCACCTGCGCGATGATCTGGAGATAGCGTTCATCTCTCCAGAAGGGCACTGCGCCATGATCAGACTCTTTGAATGTCATAGGTCATACCTGTTTTGTGGCGTTGTGGAGATGGAAAGAAGAAATCATTCGATCAGGATGCTCTTATGTCCTATTTTGTTGTCTGAGACCAATGAGGTCAATCCACTTCAGCACCCCTGATACCATGCAAGCGCAATTGGCTTGCGAAAAAATAAAGACAGAAGGGAAGAGCCCAATGCCCTTCCCTTCCTGGTATTGCAAGTAATCGGTTTAGCGGAACGGAGGCGAGTACAGCAGACCGCCATCTTTCCACGAGGAGTTCATGCCGCGAGGCAGGTTGAAGACGGTGTCGGGGCCCAGGTTGCGATTATATATCTCGGCGTAGTTGCCAACCTGCTTGATGATGTTGTAGGCCCAGTCGTTGTCCAGACCCAGCTTGGCGCCCATGTCGCCTTCTGTGCCCAACAGTTTGCGGATGTTGGGATCTTCGGCGTTCTTCATCTCATCCACATTCTGCGAGGTTACGCCAGATTCTTCGGCCTGGAAGGTGGCGAAGACCATCCACTTGACGATATCGAACCACTGATCGTCGCCATGGCGCACCACAGGACCCAAGGGCTCTTTCGAAAGGGTCTCGTCCAGGATCATGTGATCTTCGGGATGCGGGAACATGGACTGGCGGGCGACCAGACCAGATTTATCGGTGGTGTAGGCGTCGCAGCGGCCATCCAGGTAAGCGCCGGTGGTCTCATCAGCCGTCTCGAACACGACGGGGGTGTAGTTGATGCCGCGGGAGGCCATCTGGTCGGCCAGGTTCAGCTCGGTGGTGGTGCCGGAGCTGACGCAGATGGAAGCGCCTTCCAGATCCGCCAAGGTCTTGATGCCGCTATCCTTGCGCACCATAATGCCCTGGCCATCGTAGAAGGTGGTGGGGGCGAAGTTGGCGCCCAGCTCGGTGTCGCGAGTCAAGGTCCAGGTGGTGTTGCGGATGAGGACGTCGATCTCGCCAGCCTGCAGGGCGGTGAAGCGCTGCTTGGCGTTTAGCGGGCGATACTCCACTTTGTCGGGGCTGCCGAAGACGGCAGAGGACAGGGCCTTGCAGTAGTCGATGTCGAAGCCAGCGAAGCTGCCATCGGGCTGCAGGAAGCCGAAGCCGGGAACGGCCTGGTTGACGCCGCAGATAATCTTGCCGCGGGCCTTGACGGTAGCCAGCGTGCCCTCGCCTTCCTGCTGGGCGGGTTTTTCTGTGGGTTGGGCGGCAGTCTGTTCAGAAGTGGCAGTCGGGGCAGTGGTTGCGGCTGCCGCTTCGGTGGGCGCTGCCGTTTCTTTGGCTCCGCCACAGGCTGCCAGCGCCAATGCGGCCAGAAGCACAACCAAAAGCACAACGAGAAGTTTACGAGACATTGCGTTTTCCTCCTTTTTGAGAAAAATGAAAAAGGGGTTGAGAAGTTTGGTTTGCAATTAGATCGCAACGCCTGGACAAACGGATGTTGCAATCTAATGGATACCCAGAGTGTGGGGGAATGCGTGAAGTTGAAGACCGGAACTGAAACAAGGGATTACATCATTGGCTCCACTGCAAAAAGGTCATTTCACCACGGAGACACGGAAGACACGGAGAAAATAGTGGTAGTTCACAGAGAAATTCCTCTTCAAAGCTCACCTTTTTCTTCCTCCGTGCGCTCTATGCCTCTGTGTTGAAGGTTTTTTCAGTACAGCCATCATTGTAATCGGTTCAGCGCGCTTGAAATCTGAAGATGAATAACCTGGCGAGAAAATCCATAGCGCCGAAGAAAAATCAAGGTGGATCGGCGTTCCTAACCGCTATACATTATGAATCTTCCGTAAATATGCTATAGCATAAAAACTTACCACGATGCTTGGAATCTGTCAAATGAACCGATGGCGGAATTCGTGGGGTTCAGATTACCTGGTCGCCTTCCAATGTTTCGCTCGCAAGATGTGGCTCTTGCGAAAGATAATGGCTTGTTGCCCTTGGCTGTTCGATGAGGATGGGTGATCGATCGGAACGCCTCGCAAATTTGCGCACTGCCTTTATCTTCCTTTATAATAAAATGCTGAGCGCCCCAAATAGAGGCGTATCGCGCCGACGTAGCTCAATTGGCAGAGCAGCGGTTTTGTAAACCGCCGGTTATGGGTTCGAGTCCCTTCGTCGGCTCCTCAGTCGCATTTTTACCATCTGAAGTTTGCAAAAAACATTTCTGTTTGGTAGAATGCCTCTGTTCCCTTTGGGTCGGTGTCCCGAGCGGCAAAGGGGGCGGGCTGTAAACCCGCTGGCAGTAGCCTTCGCAGGTTCGAGTCCTGCCCGGCCCACTTCGAGCCCACATAGCTCAGTCGGTAGAGCACATTCTTGGTAAGAATGAGGTCATCGGTTCAAGTCCGATTGTGGGCTCCTCAATTTACCGTTTTCAATCTCGGCCGTCTCCGTTTGGGGACGGCCAAAAAATGCAACCAAGAATCACCGGACAGATAACGTCCAAGCAGGAGGCAAAACTCATGGCAAAGCAGCATTACGAGCGAAAGAAGCCCCACGTGAACGTGGGCACCATTGGTCACATCGACCATGGCAAGACGACCCTGACTGCGGCGATCACCAAGACGCTGAGCCTGAAGGG
>JALXAF010000269.1 GCA_026992375.1 Anaerolineae bacterium | reverse complement strand
ATGGCCGAGCGCTTCCGGGCCGAGGGCTACACCGGCAACATCACCATCGATAGCATCGGCAGCGGCGCGGGCTTCGAGCGCTTTTGCACCGCGGGCGAAACCGACATCAGCAACGCCAGCCGTCCCATCAAGGAGAAGGAGATCGAGAATTGCCGGGAGATCGGACGGGAGCCGGTGGAATTTCGCATCGGCACTGACGCCCTGGCCGTGGTGGTGAACCCCGAAAACGACTGGATCGAGAATGCCACCATCGAGCAACTGGCGGCCCTGTTCGCCACGGCCGAGAAATGGTCGGATGTAGACCCGGCCTGGCCCGATGAACCCATCCAGCGTTTCATCCCCGGCACCGACAGCGGCACCTTCGATTATTTCGTGGAGGAGGTGTTCGACAAGGACAAAGAGCCTATCCTCTCGGCCGCCCACGTGCAGATGAGCGAGGACGACAATGTGCTGGTGCAGGGCGTGGAGGGCAGCAAATACGCCATCGGCTTCTTCGGCTACGCGTTCTACGGCGAAAATCAGGAGCGATTGAAGGCGCTGGCCATCGAGGGCGTGACGCCCGGGCGGGAAAGCGTGGACGCGGGGACTTATCCCCTGGCCCGCCCCCTGTTCATGTACAGCGACCCCGCCATCATGCGAGAAAAGCCCCAGGTCGCGGCCTTCCTCGACTTCGTGCTGACCTACGTCAACGAGGAGATCACCGACGTGGGCTACTTCCCCATCAGCGACGAAATCCTCAACCAGTCCCGCCAGAACTGGCTGGATGCCATGGAGCAGTAAAATGGCGCAGCAGTCTCTTTCTTCCACCGACATCGCCGCGGGCCTGCGCAAACAACGCCGCTGGGGCGAGACGGTCATCCACGCGCTGCTCTTCTTCTTCGCCGCGCTCTCCATCCTCACCACGCTGGGGATCATCGTGGTGCTGTTCTCGCAGGCGTGGCGCTTCTTCGCCCGGCCCGAGGTCACCTTCCTGGCTTTCCTGACCGATTCCCAATGGCAGCCACAGATCGGGCGGTTTGGCATTCTGGTGCTGGTCAACGCCACGGTGCTCACCAGCATCATCGCCATGCTGGTGGCTCTGCCCGTGGGCATGGCCATCGCCATCTTTCTCAGCGAATACGCCTCGCCCCGGGTGCGCGGCGTGCTCAAACCGGTGCTGGAAGTGCTGGCCGGGATTCCCACCGTGGTGTACGGCTATTTCGCCCTGACGTTTATGACGCCCATCCTGCAGAGCATCATCGGCAAGAACGTGGTGGAGATCTTCAATGTGGCATCCGCGGGCATCGTCATCGGCATCCTCATCCTGCCCCTCATCACCTCCATGGCCGAGGATGCGCTGAGCGCTGTGCCCAAATCGCTGCGGGAGGCGGCTTACGGCCTGGGGGCCACCAAACTGGAGACCGCGCTGAAGGTGGTGACGCCCGCGGCCATGTCGGGGCTATCCGCCGCGTTCATCGTGGCCATCTCCCGGGCCATCGGCGAGACCATGATCGTGGCCATCGCAGCGGGCGCAGGGCCGCGCAACTTCAACAGTTGGCGCGACGCCTTCCACAATCTGGCCATGTTCAACCCGT
>JALXAF010000268.1 GCA_026992375.1 Anaerolineae bacterium | reverse complement strand
CCGCTGTAAAGCTCTGCGCCGTGCATGACGGTGTCCAGGCCCTTGTTGACCTCGTCATCGTATTTGCCGGCGATGAGGTCGCGATAGAAGTCGTAGTCGATGCCCCTGACCTTCTCATCGCCCGGATAGCGATGGTAATTGTCCTTGGACATCAGGCTCTTGCCCTCGGCGATGAGTTGATAGCCCAGAGCCGAGCCCGGATAGGGTGCGTAGAAGGAGATGGAGGGCATGACCCGCTTCATAGTCTTGAGCATACGCATGGTCTTGAAAGCGTCTTCGCGACTCTCGCCGGGGATGCCCAGCATGATGTTGGACCAGAACACGGGCGGCTGTTCTCCTTTGGCTTCCAGCTCGTCGCCCAGGCGATTGACCAGATCGATGACGAAGAAGTTCTCCTCCTCGGTGACTTCTTTGTTCAGAATCTTGAGGACGCGGTCGCTGCCCGATTCGAAGCCGATGGAGATGGTGCGCCAGTTGGTCTCTTTGACCAACTCGATGAAGAGCTCGGGCCACTGCACCACGGTGTCGGCCCGGGCCGCGGCCCAATAAGTCCAGCGTTTTGTCTTGCGCGGGTACTTCTCCAGCCATTCTTCCAGCCAGCTCGGGTTCTGGAAGAACATGGAATCGTGAATGACCACTGAGCCGACCCCGTATTTTCGGTCAAGATAGTTCAATTCGTCAATTACCATATCCACCGGGCGACGCCCCATCAACGGAATATAGGAGCTTTCGTTGCAGAAGACGCACTTCCAGGGGCAGACGCGGCTGGTGATGATGGTGGCCACAGGCCCGGGCCCCCAGCCGCACTCCGGCTCCATGGGCCATTTCCATTTCCAATAGCGGCGCATCCGCCAGCCGCCTGCGGGCTTGGGCCACAGCTCCCGATCTATCATCGGCCATTCGGCCATGCTCTTGGCGCTCTCGCCCGCGAACACCCGGGGGAAGCTGTCGGGATCGCGCACCAGGTCCACGATGACCTTTTCGCCCGCGCCCATGCAGATTTTATCGAAAGCCTCCACCGCCATCATCTCATCGGGCGCGACGGTGGCGTGCATGCCGCCCACCAGCACCTTGCCATCGGGATTGATCTGCTTGAAGAGCTGGGCCGCCTTCTTGGCGGGCGGATAGGTGTAGCTGCGCACGTTCATCAGCAAGATGTCGTAGCCCGCCAGCTTTGGGGCCAGTTGCTCCCATGAAGTGACAGCGCGGGTGGACGCCAGATCGGTGATGATGCCGTTCTGGTGCAGGATGGTGCGCAGCAGGGCCAGACCGTGGTCTTGCCATTGCTCGTGCGGCCCGCCCGGATGGACGAGATCGCCCAGGTCGCCCAGGTCGAGCCACAGGATGTTGGATTTCTTCTGTTTTCCCCAGGGGAAAAAGGTGGCCATAGGTCAGTTGTCAGTAATCGGTGAGATGTGTCAGTCGTCTTTCGACTTTTGGGTTTCGTCTGAGAGGATGAGGGGAATGGTCGCGCCGTTGCCGGAGCCGTTGCTGCGACCATTGCTCTTTTTTCGTTCATCTTCGACGTGGATTTTCTGTCCGCCGAACTCATCGCCAGAAGGACGGTTGCCAAAGGACTCGAAGGGGGTGGGTTTCCACCAGGCCCATTCCACGCAGGTGTTGCAGGGCGACACTTCATCGTAGCGGCCCTCGACGTGCAATTTGCGCAATTCTTGCATCTTGGGCCCGTTCCAGTTCTTCATCACCCGCACCACGCCGTCATCATCGATGATGTTGCCTAGATCGTAATCCAGGTTGAAGTCGCGATCGCACATGGCGATAGAGCCATCCCAATAGATGTGGACGTGATACCACAGGTTGGGGCACGCGTAGCGTGGGGGCAGATTCAGCTCTTGTTCGGGCCGCAACGCGCTGATCTCTTCGATCTGATCGCCCCAGGAATCGAAGGGCTTGATGTGCACCAGGTCCACGCCCGGAATCTGCTTCCAGTATTCCACGAACGCGTCGGTCTCGTCCCGGTTGTTCTCCATCTCGATGATCTGCAGATTGACGAAGGTCTGATACCCGCCCTCGTGCTTCATCTCCAGAAATCGGCGGATGTTCTCGTTGGTGCGCTCGTAATCCGCGTTGACGCGGATATTTTCGTAGGTCTCGGGCCGCATCCCGTCCTGGCAGAGATAAATGACATTCAGGCCCGCATCCAGCAGCTTGCGCGCCCGCTCTTCGGTGAGCAGCGTGGCGTTGGTGCTGATCTCCGAACGCAGGCCCTTCTCGCTGCAATATGCGACCATGTCGTAAATGCGCTTATGCAGCAACGGCTCGCCCCAGATGTGCAAGGTGGTGGCCTTGACCAGAGGGGCCATCTCATCCACGATCTGCTTGAACACTTCCCATTTCATAAAACCGTTGGCGCGAGTAACCTCGCCGCGGCCGGTGGGACACATGACGCAATTCAAATTGCAGATATTGGTGGATTCGATGTACATCCGGTCGGGCGGAGGCACATGCTTGACCTCTCCCCGCTGATAGGCCAGATATTTCACCGGTCCCATCACCTTGTTTTGATATATCTTCTTCTTGTTGCGAAGTTTTTGGCGTAAAGTAAGTTGTTGTTTGGGCATAATGACAGGTCGATTACGACCAGGAGACCGAGCCGAAAAGCTCGCCCTTGGTGCGCTTGAAGCGTTTGAACAGCCCGGCGTGCGTCAGAGCGCTGCCAACCTTGCGCACAGGCGTGATCTTGGAGATGTTCCAGAGCAGATCGCCCGCCTTGGGGCCGAAGCTCTCACGATAAATGCGCCGTTTCTTGGCTTCGATGAAGCGCTGTCGGGCTTCGATGGCCTTTTGGCTGAGCACCTGGTCGGGCACATCCGAAACATTCATAAAGGGCGCAATAGAAGACTGATAGCTGTTGTAATAGTAGCTCTTGGTGAAGTCCGCATTGTACACCAGTTCGGGGTGCCGCCGTAAAAGCTCATTCCAAAGCTGCGTGCCCGGGAAGGGCGTGGCGATGGAGAACATGGCCTCGGTCAGGTCCAGACTGGCCGCGAATTCGATGGTCTCCTCGATGGTCTCCTCGGTATCGCCGGGCAGTCCCAGAATGAAGTAACCCTTGGCCCGGATGCCCGCCTCCTCCGTCCAGGTGACGGCGTTCCTCACCCGGGTGAGATCGATGTGCTTGGCCGTTTTCTTCAGCACCTCTTCGTTGCCGCTTTCGATGCCATAGTGAATTTCGCGGCATCCGGCCCGATACATCTTGTTCAGCAGGTCGGGATTCACCCGATCCACCCGGGCCAGACACTGCCAGCGGATGTCCATGTTTCGCTCGATGAAATGATCCAGGATTTTGTCGAGACGGCGCACATCGATGGTGAAGAGATCATCGATGAAATAGAAATTGCGCACGCCATAAGTCTGCATGAGATGCTCCAGCTCATCAGCGATGTTCTCGGGGCTGCGCTGACGATAGGTGCGTCCCACGATGCCCTTGAAACAGAAGGAGCAGTTGTAGGGGCAGCCCCGGCTGCTGAGCACGGTGAGCATCTGCTCTCCTGTGGGCGCATACAGCGGGTATTCATCCAGGCGGAAGAGATGCCGCGCCGGATAGGGCAGCGCGTCCAGGTCTTTGATCAGCGCCCGCTGGGGGTTATTGATGATGTGGCCATCCTCTTTGTACCAGACGCCCTTGAATCCATCCCATCGTTCGTTCTTGTTCTCGATGGCTCGGAGAAATTCGATGAACGTCTCCTCGCCCTCGCCATAGATCAGGTAGTCGATGTTGGGATTTTTCAAAGTCTCGTTGGGCAGCGAGGTGGCGTGAGGCCCGCCAATGAGTATGGGCGCGTCCAGCGCGTCCTTGAGCATGGCGCTGGCCTTTTCCACGCTGGCGTAGCTGGTGGTCATCGAGGTGAAGGCGACGAGATCGGGCCGAAAGTCGATGACGTCCTGCACTTCCTCTTCGATAGGACGGCAGGGTTTCAGGCCGAAATCGAAAACGCCCACCTCATGGCCATCTTGCTCCGCCACCGCGGCCAGATAGCCCAATCCCAGCGAGGGATAGGCGTTGACGAGTTCGTTCCATTTGGGGCCGATCAGGGCGACTTTCATGCGAGTTTCTCCGGTCGTCGTGGTGGTTAGAAAATTGTGGTGACGACTAAGGTGTATCCACCGCTTTTTGCCACGAAGACACGAAGAAAGGCGAAGGCGCGAAGTATTTTTCTTTATTTTTCCTTCGTGTCTTCGAAAAACTTCGAGCCTTCGTGGCTTTTAGTGACTTAAAGTCAAGTGCGTTAGCAGTTACAAATTGTGGGATGCTATTACGTAACTAATGCGTTGGCGCCGCCTGCAGAAAGCCGCCAGGCCAAAGCTGGGCGAGTCTGCAACGGGCGTGATGCGTAATGCGTGATTCGTGAGGACGTCACGCATCACGAATCACGCATTACGTCTCTCCTACGTCATTTCGAGGGAGCGCAGCGAGCGAAAGGTGCGACGCACTTACCGCGGGCTCAAGTGCGTCGCACCTGGGAGATTCCCCCTTCCTGCGGTCGTCGGAATGACGTAACAAGGGATTCCATCTGACGCCTGCCTTCAGTCTAGCACGAGAAGATGAAAGACATCTGAAATTCGCGGGGCTACTGGATGTCAATTCATTCATCTTCCGCCAGTTACGAAAGCGTCTCGGCCTGCATCTGCTTGCGCAGTCCGGTCTTTTCCTTCTTGGGCAGGAAGGTGCGCATGGCGATGCGCATATTGCGGGGCAAATTCTCCCAGAAATCCTTCTGCTTGATGCGACGCCAGATGGGGCCCGGGCGCAGATAGAACTGGCGATAGGCCCGGCGATACATCTCCTCCACCAGCTCGGCGGTGAGATCGCCCATCTCGTAACGGGCGTGCTGCTCGAAGAAGACGTAGTCTTCCCAATCCTGGATCAGCAAGCGGCCATTGCGTTTGACTTGCTCCCACACCTTGGTGCCCGGGTAAGGCGTCATCATGCTGAAATTGGCGATGAGCGGGTCCAGCTCGATGGCGAAGTTGATGGTGTCCTGCATGGTCTCGCGGGTGTCGCCCGGCAGACCAATAATCATAAAAGCGATGGTTTCGATTCCCACCTCTTTGGTGATCTTGAAAGCATTGCGAATGGTGTCAAGATCGATGCGCTTGTCGATGGTCTTCAGAATCTCGGGATTGCCCGTCTCGACGCCAAATGCGGTGCGCTTGAGCCCCGCCTCCTTCAGCAGCCGCATCAGGTCATAATCCACCAGGTTGGCGCGAATGCCATTGACGAAGATCCAGGGCACATGATTCAGCTCTTTTTCGATGAGCAACTCGGCGATGCGATACAGGCGCTTCTTGCGGATGTTGGCGCTGTCATCCAGCACGCCGATCTCCTGCGCGTCCAGGTCTCGCACCAGATGCTCCCATTCGGCAATGACATTCTCGGGCGTGCGGCTGCGCCACTTGACGGGCATGATGCTCTGAGAGCAGAAGGTGCAGCGGTAGGGACAGCCGCGGCTGGTGAGGATGCTGAAGCTCTTGGCGCCATCCACCGCATCGGTGGCAGGCTGCAGGTTGGTGTAGCCCTCCATCTTGAAGAGATGGTATGCTGGCCAGGGCAGGCTATCCAGATCGTTGATGGCGGGCCGATCCGGGTTGCGATGATATTCGCCATCCGTTGTTTTGTAGCTGATGCCCAGCACCTCATCCCACACGCCCTTGGCCTGATCCATCAGTTCGGCGGTGGAAAAAGTGGGGTGATGTTTCA
>JALXAF010000267.1 GCA_026992375.1 Anaerolineae bacterium | reverse complement strand
TCTCCCTCCCCCGAACACGAGCGCAGCGAGTATCGGGGGAGGGTCGGGGTGGGGGCAAAAAGGAGGCCAGGAGGGGGCAAATCGATTCCTTGCCGCTTGCAGATTCTAAATTTGGAATTGCTGGGATCAAAAAGCAGGGTCTTGTCAATGTCACGGCTAAACGACGAAAGCGCCTGCCACAAAACCTATTTCTCATCCCCGGCCAGCACCTGGGCCAGATGTCTGACCACGGGCTTTTTGCCCTGGTGGATGAGCCCGCCGTTGAGATGGGTCATGCAGGAGACGTCGCATACCACGCAGGTCTCGGCCCCGCTCTCCTCGATGGTCTCCAGCTTGTGGTTCATCATGGCGGTGGAGACTTCGGGCATTTTCACAGCGAAGAGCCCGCCAAAGCCGCAGCAAGCCTCCGCATCGGGCAGGGGGACGCGCTCGGCGCCCGGGATGTTATCCAACAGTAACTCCGCTTTGCCCCGCACGCCCAGCTCTCGGGTGAGATGGCAGGAGGGATGGTAGGTGTATTTGCCCGGCGCGCCGCCCAGCTCCGTCGCGCCCAGATCATCCACCAGAAACTGGCTGAATTCCCGCACCCGAGCGGCCACTGCCCGGGCCCGGGCCAGATTCTCAGGATCATCCGCGAAAAGTTCGGGATAATGATGCACCACCATGGCCGCGCACGAGCCCGAAGGGGAGACGATGGGGCCCTCGGTTTCGGCGAAGACGTCGAGGAAGTGCAATGCCATCTCTCGGGCCTCGTCCAGAAAGCCGCCGTTGAACGCGGGCTGACCGCAGCAGGTCTGGCCCGCCGGCACTTCCACCTCCACCCCGGCCCGTTCCAGCACGGTGATCACATCCTCACCGATATCGGGGTAGAGATTGTCGATCATGCAGGTGACGAAGAGTTGAATGCGCATGGGGTTTTGGATTTTGGATTGCGGATTTGGGTTGAAGGGACGAAGGAAATGGTGGACGGGCATGAAACGTCAATCGTCATGCGGTTATCGTCCTTACAACAGGATGATGTTTGACGATTTCGGTGTTATGCAATGAGCCGGATGCCGTCGCCCGCGACGACGCGGCCGATGGCCCACAGATCGATTTCTCGGGACCGGGCGTCGGCCAGGGCCCGCTCCGCGTCCTTGGGCGCAAAGGCCATCAGCAGCCCGCCTGAGGTTTCAGGCCCGAAGCACAGCATCTGCTCCCATTCCGCCATGTTTGGGGCGAAGATGACGTGGGGACCGAAGTAGAGCTTGTTGTCGAAGGCGCCGCCGGGATAGGTCCAGTCCTCGCCCAGACGTTTCGCGCCTGGATACCAGGGCAACGCCCGGTAGTCGATCTCGAAACCCACTTGCGATTGTTTCGCGATCTCCCAGCCATGGCCCAGCAGACCAAAGCCGGTGACATCGGTCATGGCGTGGACGTTGTGCGCCCGGGCCAGTTTGCTGGCGGCCCGGTTCAGCGCCAACATGCCTTCGGTGACGACGGCAATTTCTTCGGGCGTGGCCGTGTCGCGCATCAGCCCCGTGGTGATGACGCCCGCGCCTAGGCGTTTGCTCAGCAGCAGCACATCCCCGGGGCGAGCGCCGCCCTTGCGAATGATGCGATCGGGATGCACGCCGCCCACGGCCACCAGGCCGTATTTGGGCTCTTCATCTTGGATGGTGTGGCCGCCCGCGATGGGGATTCCCGCTTCGCGGGCCTTGCTCGCCCCTCCACGAATGATGTCTGCGCCGATCTCGATGGGCAGCTTTTTGGGCAAGGCGGCCACGTTCAGGGCCAGCAGCGGCCGCGCGCCCATGGCGTAGAGGTCGCTGAGACTGTTGGCCGCGGCGATAGCGCCATAGGCGAAAGGATCATCCACGATGGGCGTGAAAAAGTCCAGGGTGATGACGATGGCCAGGTCTTCGGCGACCTGGTAGATAGCCGCGTCGTCCGCGATATCCAGGCCCACCAACAAGCCATCGTAGGTTTCCCCCGCGTATATCTCCTGGATTGGACGCAGAACCTGCGTCAGGGCCTCGGCGGCCAGCTTGCTGGCTCACCCGGCGCAGGTGGCGAGGCTCGTCAGTCGGATTTTCTCGATGTCGGTCATGTTGTGATGTCGGGATGGATGGGATTGATGTGAGGGGGGGAGAAATCGTTTGATATTTCTGTTCGGTGGAGAAGCAACATGCCGCCCAATTTGCGTCAGGCCGCCAGTCAGCGCCTACAACCTGCCCCAATACGCCATCAGCTCGGCGTTGAGGATGGAGCCGCCCGCGGCGCCGCGGATGGTGTTGTGTCCCAGCAACGAGAAGCGCCAGTCCAGCAGATTGCAGGGACGGATGCGGCCCACCACTGTGGCCATGCCGCGGCCGGCCATGCGATCCAGCCGGGGCTGAGGACGGTGCTCGCCCGCCGCCACGATCACCGCGGGATCGGGCGCGCTGGGCAAGCTCAGGGTCTGGGGCAGTTGGCGGTAGCTGCGAAAGGCGTCGATGATGTCGTCGCGGGAGACCGATTGGCCCAGGGCCACCGAGACGGCCTCGGTGTGCCCATCCACCACGGGCACGCGGTGACAATGGGCTGAGATGGTCATCTCGGCGAATTGGAACCGGCCATCCGCGTAATCGCCCATGATTTTTCGCGGCTCGGTCTCCACTTTCTCCTCCTCGCCGTAGCTGTGCGGAACCACGTTATCGATGAGGTCCAGAGAGGGGATACCGGGATAGCCTGCGCCCGACGCGGCCTGAAGCGTGGCCACAAACGCCTTCTCGACGCCAAAGGCCAGATGCAGCGGATGCAGCGCGCCCACCAGATGGGTGGTAGTGCAGTTGGCGTTGCATACGATGAAGCCGTCCCAGTTGCGGCGTTTCTGCTGGTGGGGGATCATGTCCAGGTGCTCGGGGTTGACCTCAGTGATGACCAGGGGCGTGTCTTCATCCATGCGGAAAGCGGAGGCGTTGGAGAAGATGTAGTGGCCTTTGGAGGCGAAGAGAGGCTCCAGCGTGCGGGCGTCTGATGCGGGGAGGGCGGAGAACAGCACCCGGGCGGACGCTTCGCCCGCGTCCGCCTGACGCACGCGCAGGTCTGCGATGCTGGCGGGTAGGGGATCGGGCAAAATCCATTTGACCACATCGCCATAGCGCCGCCCCGCAGATCGATGCGAGGCCAGCAGGTCGGTGATCTCAAACCAGGGATGTCGGGCCAGCAGGGAGATAAAGCGCTGGCCCACTGCGCCGGTGGCGCCGATGATTCCAATAGGGATTTTCTTATCCATAAAAACCTCGGGGTTGATTTATGAGAGGCAATGCCATGACAAGGGCGGCCGGGTTGCTGGGGAGTCGGGCAGTCAGCGGCAGGCGAGTTTGCAACGGGCGTAACATTCGCTATGCCGTCGCATCGGGTTGCAGCGCCGATTTGGCGTTGCGCACAAAGGCCCGGATGGCGTCGCGATCTTTGACGCCAGGCGCTTTTTCCACGCCCGAGCTTACATCCACGCCCCAGGGTCGCACAGTGCGCACGGCCTCGACCACGTTGTCGGGGGTGAGGCCGCCAGCCAGGAGAATGCTGCGCAGCCGCGCCAGTTGTTCTGCAATCCGCCAGTCCGCGCGCTGGCCCGTGCCGCCGTATTCGCCCGGGCGATAGGCGTCGATGAGCAATCTTGGGCCAAATCGGGGCGAGAGCGCGGCGTAGAAGCTGGCTTCGGCATCCGCCTCGGCATAGGTGCGGGGCCGGATGGCTTTGTAGGCCCGCTTTTTGAGCTGTTCCAGCACCGAAACGGGCTCATTGCCGCTGAGTTGGGCCCAATCCAGGCCCGCCAGCGCCATGATCACCGCGATATAGGCCGCCGGGCGATCGACGAACACGCCAACGGTGCGATAACGCGGTTTTTCGGGCGCGACGGGATAGACGCGATGGAGTTTGTCGATAATCTCCTTGACCTGCTCCGCTTCGACGAAACGGGGTGAGCCTTCGTAGAAGATGAAGCCCAGCAGATCGGCGCCAGCTTCGACGGCGGCGGCCGCGTCTTCGAAGTTGGTCAGACCGCAGATTTTGACTTTGGGAACGCGAACGCGAGGCATAGGGAGCTGTTGAGAAAGGGAGAGTAATCACGCAGGCCACGGCGATAAATCGTCTGACAAAGCGACGCCGGCGATGTGTGCCAACCCAGGTCACGCGTCAAACGTCAAATGTCAGGAGGTTGTCGGCGGCACAGCGTCCTGCAAAGGGCTATGATATTTTACAGCATCAGCAATTTCAAATTTAGAATTCACAAGAAGCAAGAGAGGGATACTCGCTGCGCTCGTGTTCGGGGGGGGGGAGACGCCCATCTGCTGCACATATTGGCAAAGCGATGGGCTCCTTCCCCTGTAAGGCGCGAGCCGAAGCGGGGGGGAGGTCGGGAGGGGGGCTTGTTGCCCAGAGCAAATTTGAAATTGCTGGTTACAGCATGATGACGTTTGACATTTCACGGTCTTGTTGATGCGAAGCATTATTTTAGCGTAACTGCTAACGTACCCCGGTTAACAAACCACAAAGGACACAAAGGCACTAAGAACACGAAGAAAAAAATGGATAATTTCCCCTTTGTGTCTTTGTGTCTTAGTGTTCTTAGTGGTTTTCGGATAACGACCGGTGACGACCTTAGTAGTTACATTTTAGCAGATGATGAAGAGGCGGACGAATTACACGACAGGGTGCGTTTTGGGCGGGCTGAAACGGTTTGGTACAATGACGCTGCCTCGGGAACAGGACGCGGGCGGATGGAGTGAGTTTTCTCGTGCGTAACCGCACCTGTTCGTGAGCAAAGTCTCCTTCATCGACGCCCCACTGGATTACGCTATGAAGCCCGACATTCAAATCTTCCCCATGAGCATGACCGATTATGACGAGGCTTATGCGCTGTGGCTGGCGACCGAGGGCATGGGCCTGCGTCCCGCGGATGAACGCCAACACATCGCCCGCTATTTGCAGCGCAATCCGGGCCTGAGTTTCGTGGCCCGGGATGGCGACAGGCTGGTGGGCACGGTGTTGTGCGGGCACGATGGGCGCCGCGGCTATCTCCAGCATCTGGCGGTGGATCGTACTTATCGGCGACAGGGGATTGGCCGGGCGCTGGTGGCTCGGGTGCTGGAGGCGCTACGCGAGATCAACATCAACAAGTGCCATCTTTTTGTGATCAAAGAAAACACGCCAGCGGTCGCGTTCTGGCAGCGCATGGGCTGGCATGTGCGCGACGATCTGGTGACCATGTCGCACTGGACGGGCGCATTCGACCGGGCGCAGGGGGATGAAACAGGTTAGGCGCTTGGCGCGTCAAGATCGAGAAAGAGCATCGATCTTTGTAGCAAGCCGCAGGTTGCAGGTGGTAAATTCGACGCTGATAACGTGACCACGTCGCACCTGCTACTTGCCACTTGCGACCCGCCCCGCAGGGGCCACATCTTCTGAGCACAGTTTCGGACGATGTCTAGCATCTTGTGTCCTACGCAAAGCCGCAGAGCCGCAAAAGGAAGAAGAGGCAGAAAGTTCTTGGCGGCTTTTGCGCCTTTGCGTGAGATTTTTGTCCGTATCGATGCTGATGCGCCCGCGGTTGGTCTGTTCCGTAAATAGAGCGCAGATGACGCAGATTGAAACGGATGAACGCAGATGATAAAGAAAAAATCTGCGAAAATCTGCGTTGCGAAGCATCCGTGTCATCTGCGTTCTCATTTCATCGGTATCGGCGCGCCACCGCGCGTGTCGCCTGCTATGAAAATAGAATGATCGCTGGT
>JALXAF010000266.1 GCA_026992375.1 Anaerolineae bacterium | reverse complement strand
GGCCTACGGAGCTGATCCTTATTTCCTGCCAATGGAGGAAACTGTATGAGCGAAACTTTTGCTGTCGAACTGCAAGATGTGGTCAAACAGTTCGGAGACGTCATCGCCGTCAACCACGTGTCATTACGAATCAAGGATGGCGAGTTCTTTTCCCTGCTGGGGCCCAGCGGCTGCGGAAAAACCACCACCCTGCGCATGATCGCCGGTTTCGAGATGCCCACAGGCGGTGCCATCTACATTCATGGCGAACGTCAGGGGTATCGCCCGCCCAACAAGCGCCCGATCAACACCGTTTTTCAGAATTATGCGCTCTTTCCACACATGACCGTGGCCGAAAATATCGCCTTTGGCATGGAGATGCAAAAAACGCCCAGAGACGAAATCAAACGCCGAGTGGATGAGGCCCTGGCCATGGTGCGGCTTTCCAATATGGCCAATCGCAAGCCCAAGCAGCTTTCGGGCGGACAGCAGCAGCGCATCGCTCTGGCCCGGGCGTTGGTCAATCGCCCCAAGGTGCTGCTGCTGGATGAGCCACTGGGCGCGTTGGACCTGAAGCTGCGCAAGGCCATGCAGATCGAGCTCAAGGCCTTGCAAGAGGAGGTGGGAATCACCTTTATCTACGTGACCCATGACCAGGAAGAGGCTCTGACCATGTCGGACCGCATCGCGGTGATGAACAATGGCATCGTACACCAGGTAGGCGATCCCGAAACGATTTACGAGCACCCCGCAGATCGCTTTGTGGCCGACTTCATCGGCGAGACCAATTTCATCCCGGTCAAGGTGGTCAGCCTTTCTCCCGTCATCGAGGTGGCGCTGGGCTCGGGCGAAAAAGTCATCGCCGGTTGGGTCGAGGAGGGGATTTCGGTGGGCGACCGGGCTGTGCTCTCCATCCGGCCGGAGAAGATGGACCTGCTGGAGCCCCACGAAGCCGCGGAGGTGAAAGCAAAGGATGTGGCCCGCGTCCGAGGCAAAGTCACCCATCTCGTCTACGTGGGCACCGACACCCGCCACTCCGTCACCCTGGGCGATGGCACCGAGGTGGTGGTGCGCTTGCAAAACATGTATATCGGCGAGGAGCCGTGGGAGATCGGGGAGGAAGCCATCGTCACCTGGAACGCCGCTCACGCCCGCATCCTCAAGGAGTGAGCCATGGAACGATTACGTCGTCATCCCGAATTACAGGCATGGTTGATCCTGGCAATCCCGGTCATCTTCCTGTTGATTTTCTTCATGGCCCCATTGCTCATCGTCTTCGTTTACAGCTTTCTGGAGCGAGGCAAATATGGCGGCGTGGAGTGGGTCTTCACCCTGGATAACATCCGCCGGGTGTTCGATCCCCTTTATTTCAAGACCTTCCTCCGCTCCTTCTACATCGCCATTGTCACCACCCTCATCACCCTGGGGTTGGGCTACCCTCTGGCCTATTTCATCGCCAAAAGTCCGCCCAGCCGCCGCAACGCTTTGGTCTTCGCCCTGATGATTCCCTTCTGGACCAACTTTCTCATCCGCACCTATGCCTGGGTGATGCTGTTGCGCACCCACACCGGGCTCATCAACGTCACTCTGATGAACTGGGGGATCATCTCCAAACCGCTGCCCCTCTATGGCAATGATTTCGCCATCATTCTGGGGTTGGTGTATGGCTGGCTACCGGTGATGGTGCTGCCCATCTACGCGGCCCTAGAGCGGCTGGACGAGAGCCTGTTGGAGGCGGCCCGGGACCTGTATGCGTCCAGCGGCAAGGCTTTCTGGCGCGTGACCTGGCCCCTTTCGATTCCGGGCGTGGTGGCTGGCTCCATGCTGGTTTTCATCCCCTCGCTGGGCGCTTTCGTCACCCCCGCCATCCTGGGCGGCGGCAAGTCCCTGATGATCGGAAACATCATCAGCAACCAGTTTTTGGGGGCGCATGACTGGCCCTTTGGCTCGGCCCTCTCCATGGTGATGATGATCGCCATGCTCATCGCCACCCTCATCTACTTCCGCTGGACCAAAAAATCGGAGCTTGCGACATGAGCGTCAAGACAGAGCAAATGCAATCCAATCACGACATTTGGGAACGCATCAAATCGAAACTGGGAGGATGGAGCCTGAGCGCGTATGGCATTTTGGCTTTCGCCTTCCTCTATTTGCCCATCCTCATCCTGGTCATCTTCTCTTTCAACGATTCCCGTTCGGTGAGCAAGTGGGCGGGATTCACCACCGAGTGGTATGGCAAGATGCTGCAGGATGGTCAGATATTGCTTTCCATCTGGAACAGCCTCTTTCTGGCCATCGTTTCCACCATTATCGCCACCATTTTGGGCACGCTGGTGGCCCTGGGCCTGGAGCGCTATCGCTTTCGGGGGAAGACCGCGGTGGATTCCATGTTCTATCTGCCGGTCATCATTCCCGATATTGCCATGGCTATCATGCTTCTGCTATTCTTCAACATGTCGGGCATCGGCTTTACGCCCTGGAAGGTGAATTTCTTCGGGGCCCGGCTGGCGGTGCCCTATTCGGTTATCATCGGGCATGTGGCTTTCAACACTTCCTTCGTCGCCATTGTGGTGCGGGCCCGGCTGACCCAGATGGATCGCACCCTGGAGGAGGCGGCACAGGACCTTTACGCCAACGCCTGGCAGACCTTCCGCCGCGTCACCCTGCCCATGCTGATGCCGGGCATCGTAGGCGGCGCCTTGCTGGCCTTCACCCTCTCGCTGGATGATTTCGTCATCACCTTCTTCACCAGTGGCGCGGGCTTCAACACCCTGCCGGTGCGGGTTTTTGGCATGATCAAAAAGGGCGTCACTCCCAAGATCAACGCCGTCTCCACCTTGATGCTCGCCGTTTCCCTTTCGCTTGTCGTTATCTCCATTCTGCTCAGCCGCCGCAGCGGCGACGGCGATTCTGTGCAGATGGGGTTCTAACTGAACACCGCCAACACCCTCTCCATTCACCTTTACTCAATTCACAAGGAGGATTTCATGCAACGCAAACATCTGCTCACCCTGATTGTCATCTTGCTCATCGCAGTGATGGCCCTGGCCGCTTGCGGCGGCGGCAAGGCGACTGAAGCGCCCAAGCAAGAGAAACCCGCAGCCACCGAGGCGCCCAAAGCCACCGAAGCTCCCAAGCCCACCGAAGCCCCCAAGGCGACGGAAGCCCCTAAACCCACCGAAGCCCCCAAAGAGGAGAGCGTCAAACCGGCAGACGAAATCGTCGTCTACAATTGGTCCGATTACGTCGCCCCCGAGATGTACGACATGTTCACCGAACAGACGGGCATCAAGATCAGCGAAGACAACTTCTCCAGCAACGAGGACCTGCTGGCCAAATTGCAGGGCGGCGCCACCGGCTATTCGGTTATCGTGCCTTCGGATTACACCGTATACATCATGATCGAAGAAGGCATGTTGGAGGAGCTGGATCACGACAACATCCCCAACCTGAAGAATCTGGACCCCGAATTCACCAAGCTCTACTACGATCCCGGCAACAAGTATTGCGTGCCGTATCTGTGGGGAACCACAGGCGTTGGTTACAACACCGAACTGCTGGAAAATCCGCCCCAGAGCTGGGAAGGCATCTTCAAAGCCAAGGAAAGCGATCCCTGGTACGGGCGCATGACCCTGCTGGATGACGTACGCGAGGTCTTCTCCGCTGCGCTCATCTATCTGGGCTATGACAACAACACCAAGGATGAGGCGCAATTGGAAGAAGCCAAGCAGCTTTTGATCGACGCCAAGAAGGGCGTTGCTGGTTATGACACGGACAACTACGAAGACCTGATTGGAGCGGGCGAAAACCTGCTGGCCCATGGCTGGAATGGCGACTTCTTACAGGCCGCGGATGAGTATGGAAACATCGACTACTACATCCCTGAAGAAGGCGGCACCATCTGGATCGACAATATGTGCATTCCCAAAGGCGTGACCCCCGAAGAGAAACTGGCTGCGGAAATGTACATCAACTTTGTACTGGATCCCAAGGTTGGCGACATGCTGGGCGAATACAACTACTACGCCACGCCCAACAAAGCCGCCCTGGAGATTGCAGACCCTGAATACAAGGAAAATCCGCTGGTCTTCCCGCCCGAAGAAATTCGCGCCAAGCTGCACTTCATCAAACCGCTGGGCGAATTCGAAAGCGTGTATCAGCGCTTGTGGGACGAGGTCAAATCGGCTCAATAACCTCCCCGCAACAACCTATCTGGCCGGAGGGCGCGTCCTTCCGGCCTTTTCTTTGCCATTCGAGCAGAAAACTATGACTCATTCCGCCACTTGCTACGCTTACGATCCCATCGAGCAGCAGCACAACCAGATCGGCCATGTGGAAAACAATCGCCGCACGACTCGGGCCATGGCCTTGCTGTCGGAACGCGGTCTGCTCGACCAGATGATGCAAGCGTCGATCAAGCCCATCGCCCCCGAAGCGCTGCAACGCATTCACTCGCCCGAATACATCAGCCGCATAGCCGCGTTTGCCGCTGCGGGCGGGGGGATGCTGGATTTCGAGACTTACATGACGCCGGCGAGCTATGAGGCGGCTCTGATGTCGGCCGGAGCGGCCTTGGCTGTGACCCGGGCCGTGGTCAAAGGGCGGGCCCGCAACGGCATCAGCATCATGCGTCCGCCGGGCCACCATGCGCTGCCCGCAGAGGCCATGGGCTTTTGCATCTTTGCTAACGCAGCCCTGGCCGCCCGCTTCGCCCAGCAGGAGATGGGCCTGGCGCGCGTTCTCATCATCGATTGGGATGTGCATCATGGCAACGGCTCCGAGGCCATCTTCTACGATGACCCCACGGTGGCTTTCGTCTCTCTGCATCAGAGCCCCTTGTGGCCCGGCACGGGCGCGGTGGGCGATATTGGCGTGGGGCCGGGCAAGGGCTTCACCATGAACATTCCCATGCCGCCGGGCGCGGGCGACGCCGGTTATCTGCGGGCCTTCGACGAGCTAATCGCCCCCTTTGCTCGCCGATTCCAGCCGCAACTCATCATCATCTCCTCGGGCTACGACGCGCATTGGCGCGACCCCCTCTCGCAGATGTCCCTCTCGCTGCAGGGATACATCGAGCTGGCTCGCCGGGCGCGTCTGCTGGCGGAAGCGCTTTGCGACGGGCGTCTGGTCGTCCTGCTGGAGGGCGGATACGATCTGGGTGCGGTCAGCTACGGCGTTCTCGATACCGCGCTGGCGCTGATGGGCCGGGAGAGCAAGGCGGAAGACCCGTTCGGGCCCGCCCCTTCGCCCGAGACGGACGTCAGCGACCGGATCGCTGAGATCAAGCGCCTGCATCGGTTGTGAATTGACAGTATTGGAAACAATCTGCGGCGAGGCGGGCTATCAACCTTTCGCCCAATCATGCCCGAATCAATGAGCAATGAGTAAAGTGAAGACTACGCTGATTTAGCCTTTAATCATTGTTCATTAATCATTGAGTTTTTTTATCCCACAATAACCCAAAAAGAGCGAATCGCTGTGGGAAAGTGTGGGATAAAGGCGAGTGAAATCATAAAGTCATCGTTACGCGGAGCGCCATGAATATCAAAACGAAACAAAATCATAGTCTTTGATAAGAAATCGTGACAATGTTATTTGATTTTGTGACGATTTATGATAAAATAGCGCCAATTCAATCATTTATTGCATTTCACACATTCTTTAGTTTCCGCTAACAGCGGGCAAGCGAAGTCACCGCAAACCTCATATTGCGGTTCTGAACTTTACAAAATGGATAGCTGAGGCTGGAAAAAGGGTCAAGGATGCCGCTTTTTGCGCCGATG
>JALXAF010000265.1 GCA_026992375.1 Anaerolineae bacterium | reverse complement strand
GCAAGAATTTCTTTGCCCTGGGGCTGGTTTACTGGATGTTCGATCGTCCGCTGGAACCCTCCATCGAGTGGGTGAAGAAGAAGTTCGGCAAGCGTAACCCCGCCGCGGTCGAGGCCAACATCAAGGCCCTGCAAGCTGGCTATTTCTACGGCGAGACCGCGGAGATCTTCCAGATGCGTTTCCGCATCAAGCCCGCGTCTCTGCCCCCCGGCACTTATCGCAAGGTTTCGGGCAGCGAAGCCGCGGCCATGGGGCTGGTGACTGCAGCACGCAAGGCGGGCAAGCTGCTGTTCTACGGCGCCTATCCCATCACCCCGGCCAGCGATATTCTGCACAATCTGGCCCCCCTGCGCAACTTCGATGTCATCACCTTCCAGGCAGAGGACGAGATCGCGGCCATGGGAGCGACGGTGGGTGCTGCGTTTGCAGGCGCTTGCGCAGTGACCGGCACCAGCGGCCCGGGCGTGGCTCTCAAGAGCGAGGCGCTGAACCTGGCCGTGATGCTGGAAGTGCCCCTGGTTATCATCAACGTGCAGCGCGGCGGTCCGAGCACGGGCCTGCCCACCAAGGTGGAGCAGTCGGACTTGTATCAGATCATGTTCGGGCGCAATGGCGAAAGCCCCATGCCCGTGGTGGCCGCGTCCTCGCCCTCCGATTGCTTCGACACCGCTATCGAGGCCTATCGTCTGGCCGTGCGGGCGATGGCTCCTGTGGCTATGATGATGGATGGCTATCTGGCCAACAGCTCTGAGCCCTGGAACATCCCCGACGCCGACGACATCGAGCCTATCGTCATCGAACACCCCACCGAGCCCAACGGCCCGGACGGCAAATTCCTGCCCTACAAGCGCGATCCCATCACCATGGCGCGGCCGTGGGCCATTCCTGGCACGCCGGGCCTGGAGCATCGGGTGGGCGGTCTGGATAAAGCGCCCGAGACCGGCAACGTCTCCTATGCGCCCGAGCATCATCAGCAGATGGTGAATGAGCGGGCCGCCAAGGTCGCGCGCCTGGCCGATATCATCCCCGAGCAGGAAGTCTTTGGTCCGAAGGAGGGCGAACTGTTGGTGGTTGGCTGGGGCGGCACCTTCGGCGCCATCCACGCCGCGGTGGCGCAGGCGCAGGCCAAGGGACAATCGGTAGCGCACGCGCACATCCGCTACCTCAATCCCTTCCCTCGCAACCTGGGCTACATCCTGCAGAATTACGACAAGATCCTGGTGGCCGAACTGAATATGGGCCAACTGGCAACCCTGCTGCGAGACCGCTATCTGGTGGACGTGCTGACCCTGAACAAAGTCCAGGGCCGCCCCTTCAAGATCAGCGAAGTCAGCGCCAAAATCGACGAATTACTGGCTGGAGAATAGTCATGGCTACAGAAATCAAACTCACTCGCAAGGACTTCGTGTCCGACCAAACCGTTCGTTGGTGCCCCGGCTGTGGCGACTACGCCATCCTGGCCACGGTGCAGAAGACTTTCCCGCGTCTGGGCATCCCCAAGGAGAATTTCGTCGTCGTCTCGGGTATTGGCTGCTCCAGTCGCTTCCCCTACTACATGGACACCTACGGCATCCACAGCATCCATGGCCGCGCGCCCACGTTGG
>JALXAF010000264.1 GCA_026992375.1 Anaerolineae bacterium | reverse complement strand
CAAGATGTGGTCACCCTGTGGGGCGTGCGTTACCTGATGATCCTGCCCCCAGTGCCGGGCCGCCTGCCCTACGCCGACACCTGGCGGGCCAGCCAGCAAACCGCGCTGGCGCTCATCCCCCACAGCGCCGCCCCCATCATCGATGACGGCGGCATCCAGATTTACAGCGTGACCCCGGGCGCTCCCCTGCCCCTGATGCTGGATTTCGGCGCGCAGAACACCGATCTGTGGCGGGCCGACGGCTGGGCAGGGGATGAGCCCGATGTGGGGGGCGCAGATGGCGTCTGGGCCACGGCCCGCCGTTCGCAAATCATCTTCCGCAGTGAGGATGCGACCCCGCGCAAGCTGCGCTTCCGGGCCCAGCCTTTCACCTGGCCCGGCGCGCCCGATCAATATCTCACCCTCAGGCTCAACGGCCAGCGCATCGCCACCACCGTCCTCTTTCCGGGCTGGAACGAATACGAATTCGACATCACGCCGCGGCCGGGCGTCAATCACCTGTGGTTCAGCTTCAAATACGCCGAAAGCCCGCGCCAGAAATTGCAGCAAGCCATGATCGGCGGCACGGGCGTGCAGAGCCCGGTGAACATCGCGGTGCACGCCTTCGATCAGGCCTTCATCACCCTCACCGACGCCTCGGGCCAGCAGACCGACGCCTCTTTTGGCCGCCGCGGCTACAATGTCACCGTGCTGGACCCGAGATCGGGCAAGGTGCTGGACAAACAGGGCTTCGATACGGTGGCCAACGCCTACGAGGTGCAGCGTTTGGTGACGTATCTCGACGGCATCGAAGAAGGGCGCATCGTGGCCCTCGCTACGCGAGAGGGCGCGGGCGATTTCGTCAATCCGGAGCTGGTGACCGCGTTGCAGCGTCTGGGCTCCGGCGCGACCTCGCCCGAACAGATCGCGGGGCGGGCCCATGCGCTGGTGGGCGTCGCGGGCGCAGCGCCCGGCGCCGCAGCCGAGACCATCGCGCCGGATGACGCGTATCTCGGACTCTCGGGCGATTTCCGCACCCTGGCCGCCGCGTTCGATTTCCTCGAAATCAAATGAAAAATGTAGAGTGAAGAGTGAAGAATGGTTGAAAAGCAAACGCCTGACAACGACATAACCAAACGCACGTCAGCCTACGCCTCGCGGATCATCAACCTGTATCGACATATTCAGCGAGACAGCGTCGGGCGCATTCTGGGCAAACAACTCCTCAGGTCGGGGACGTCGGTGGGGGCAAATGTTCACGAAGCGCAAGGAGCACAAAGCCGCGCGGACTTCATTGCAAAGATGCAGATTGCCTACAAGGAAATCCTTGAAACAGCTTACTGGCTGCATTTATTGGTGGAAGCGAAAATCGTTCCTCAAAAGAAGCTGTCGGATTTGCAGGACGAAACAGACCAACTGATCAAAATCCTCTCCTCGATCCTCATCACCAGCAAAAAGAACCGCCACTGACCTCATCCCCAATTCTTCATTCTTCACTTTTCATTCTTCACTTTTCATGCGAAGCAAAAATCTCCCTCCCGCCCTCATCTTCGCCCTTTTCGCCTTTCTCGCCTACGCGGCCACGGCTGCGCCCGGGCTGCTGTTTGGCGATGCCGGCGAATTTCAGTTCACCCTGCCG
>JALXAF010000263.1 GCA_026992375.1 Anaerolineae bacterium | reverse complement strand
TGCGCTGGCATTTGCCGCGGCTGGAAAGCGGCGTCACGGAGCTCAGCTTCAATCTCAAGCCCAAGTCTTGTGGCACATTCCACACCAACCAATCTGCGTCCGTCAGCTATGACGACAATCGGGGGCGGCGGCAGACTCGTACATTTCCCAATCCACAGGTGACTATCGAGGGATGCAATCAGGATGCGCCAGATGCGTATGTGCGGGATAATGATGGAGACACCGGGAGAACGCCCAGTTATGCGCCGTGGTGGGTGAGTCCCGACATTTGGGTGCGACACAATAATGACGGGGGGACGCAGCATCAGAACCCGCAGGCGGGCCAGCGCAACTACATCTATGTGCGCATCTGGAATCGGGGTGCGCAGCCCGTGCGAAACATCGATGTGCAGATGTACTACGCCAATCCCAGCCTGGGGCTCAGTTATCCCGACAACTGGACGGCCATTGGCGGACCGGTGCGGGTGGATGTGGTGCAGGCGAAGGGGCGCGCCATCGCGGTCATCCCCTGGGACGCGCCCAACATCACCGGGCATTTCTGTCTGTTTGTGCGCATCTCGTCACCCGATGATCCCATCCACGATGACCGCACGCAATGGGAGAACAACATCGCTCAGCGCAACATGCACATCATCGATTACCCCCAGCCGCCTGATGGCTCGTGTCAGTTCGATGAGAACAACCTGCTCACCGATCGCATCGCTTTCGACGTGGTGAACACCCAGGCCAAATCCAGCATGGTGGACTTGCAGATCACGGTGAGCAATCTGGGGGCGGGGGCCCAGGTGCGGTTCGAGCCGGGCCCGCTGTCCGGGCGCTGGACGTCGCTGGATGGCCTGGTGCAGGAGGCGGATGGTCGGCTGAGGGTGATCCGTTTTCCCGCCACCATCTACGGCGTGCGCCTGAATCCTCACGAACTGCGCACGGTGCATTTGGAGGTGAAAGCGCCCGCCAACAGTCGTTTCACCATTGGGCTAACTGAGCTGGTGCGAGGCAAGGTGGTGGGTGGAAACAGCTACCAGCGCGTCCTTCCGCCTTGTCCCATCTCTTTGCCGATTATCCTCAAGCCCGCGCCTGTCACGCCCACGCCTACGCCTCTGCCTCCTTGTGCGCGAGGCGGCAAAGTCGATGTCGTTTTTGCTATGGACACCTCTGGTTCCATGAACGATGAATTCAGCGCCCTGTGCAGCCAGATCAACGCCATTGTCGCCAATCTCCAGGCCCAGGGCGTCACCGTCAATTATCGGATTTTGGGCATTCGATACACAAGACAATGCGCCACACAGACCGTTCATAGTCTGATACCTGGCGGGCTCGTCAACCATGAGGAGGATTGGGGGCCCGCGGTCACCGATCTCAGCAACAGCTATTTCTGGCAGCCTGGCTACGCCCGCCTCGTCATCCCCATGAGCGATGAAGGGCCTGAAAATGGCGATCCGGTGTATGATCCCGGCAGCGACAGGAATGCCATCAACACGGCCATCGCCGCAGCCCAGGCGCATCACGTCATCGTTTCCCCCATCCTGGGCACGGGCCATTCCAGCGCAGTCACGCGCCTGGCGCAAGATTTGGCCAACGCCACCGGCGGGCGGGTGTTCCAATCCACCGAGCCAGCGCAGGACATCGCCGGCGCCATCGGCGATATGATTGGCACGGCTGCTTGTATGCCTGTTATCGAAAACGTCACTCCCAGTTGCGGGGTCGACGCCGACACTGTTTTGACCGTGCATGGCCAGAATTTCGCCGCTGGAGCCACCGCAAAGATCGGGCCTCTGCCCGCCCGCAATGTCGTCGTTCTCAGCAGCACCGTGATGCAGATGAAAATCGATCCTTCTTTGGGGCCCGGTGCGTACGATCTTTCGATAACGAACCCTCCGCCCCCTGAGGGGATGACCGCCACGTTGCCCCAGGCCATCACGGTTGGCCCCTGCATCACGCCAACGCCCCAAGCCTTTTTCTGGCGACAAGAGGCGGAAGACGCACCTCTCGAAGGCGCTATGGGCGTCTCGCGACTCGATTCCGCCTCCAACTGCCGTTATGTGTCATCGCCCAACAAATGGCAGGATCGCGACGCCGTCACCTTTTCCTTCTCTGTGCCCCGGACGGCTGATTATTATCTGTGGGCTCGCACGATGGGCCTCTCATGGAGCGAGGATTCCTTCTTCATCAGCATCGACGGGCAAACGCCTTATGCCTGGTACATCCCCCATCATGGTCAATTGAACACCTGGGTGTGGGGACACGCCCACATCCAGGAAGAACCCATGCCGCCATTGCACCTGGCGGCTGGCGCTCACACGGTGCGCTTTTCCGCGCGCGAGGCTCATTCCCGGCTGGATGAAGTCATCCTCACTGATGACGAAACCTTCATTCCTGTTGGCCCCTCTCGGCCCTGCGGAGCTGCTACGCCTACGCCCGGGCCCGGTTCCACCTGGACCAACCCAAAAGATGGCATATTCGGACCGGCTACAAGAAGCCTTGCAAAGGACATGGCGCCTTTTGGTGGGGGGCTAAGAGACCTCGCTGGCGTGGATCATAGAGCCGATAGAGGACATGGCCCCGAGGCCGGGTGGCATTATCGGATTGCCCATCGTCCATGTTGCCAAGAATGGCTGCATCAGGCCCTGGCCGCGTGCAGACCCGCTGCTGTTTCATGAGGTGTTTTTATCATGAAAACTTCATCCATATGGCTTCGTTTTGGACCGTATCTTTTTATGGGCTGGCGTTTTTCGTGTGGGACTTCGCCAGCCTGGGCATCCTTGGCGGAGGCGATATCCGTAAGTTTTTAGGTTTGCTGGCGGAAGCGGTGGCCGTTCCCCTTTACGGGCTTTTTCTACTGGCGTCGGTGGTGTTGCATATCCGGGCTCTGGTGCGGTGTCAATATGACCGCATCCCGCCCCTTTTTCTTGTCAATGTGGTGGGGATTGTCGCCTATGTGATTATTGTTTTGGTGGTGCTCACTTTTGCCATGCACCGCTGATTGACAAGAGCAAAAGGCTGATGTTTCAGTCCCTTGCCCCTCCCCCTTTTCGGGATGAAGGCATCTCCGCCTGCAGAAAAACTTTTCAAACCAGCAGCTCCTTACCCACAGTCACAACAAAATGTGACACACCTTTCATTTTATGCTAAACTTTTCTGCATCGGTACGTCCTTTTCACAAAAGAAGAGGTTTTTCCATCCACGCTTGGAGTTTTCGGCGTGGGGAACATCGCATGAACCGCACGCCGGACTCGAGGCGCCTTTCCTACCAAGGAGGAGAGACATGTCGAAGCGCGCGATTCTCATCGTTATTCTGTTAATCTCGTTGATGGCGGTTCTGGCGGCTTGCGCCAATGCTGGCGGCACAGACACCATCAAGATCGGCATCA
The DNA here is from genome assembly GCA_026992375.1 of Anaerolineae bacterium. Taxonomy (GTDB): domain Bacteria; phylum Chloroflexota; class Anaerolineae; order J102; family J102; genus M2005. Next base: position 2,476 of record JALXAF010000263.1, on the reverse strand, counting down.
ACGCCCCATTGACTGGTGACATTCCCAAGGTGGGCGAGGGAACCAAGTACGCCGCCCAGATGTGGCTGGAGGACAATCCTGAGCTAGAGGTTGGGGGGAAGAAGTACAAGGTGGAATTGGTCATCGAGGACAATGAATCCAAGGCGGAGTCGGCCACCAAGGCCAACACCAAGCTCATCACGCAGGATGAGGTGCTGGTCATCGTCGGGCCGCAATCATCCAAGCAGGCTGTGCCCGCGGGCGGCGTCGCCAACGACAACAAAACACCCATGATCAGCCCGTGGTCCACCAACCCGGCCACCACCAAAGACCGCCCCTGGGTCTTTCGCACCCCCTTCCTGGATCCTTTCCAGGGCCCGGTGCTTGCAAAATTCGCCACTGAGGAGTTTGGCGCCGAAAAGGCGGCTGTGCTCTACGACGTGGCCAGCGACTATCCCAAAGGACTGGCTGAATACTTCAAGAACGCGTGGGAAGAGATTCATGGTCCGGGCTCAGTGGTGGCCTTCGAGAGCTTCACCACCAAGGACGCGGACTTCAGCGCCCAGTTGACCAAGATAAAGGATTCGGACGCGGACGTGCTCTTCCTGCCCCAATACTACAACGAAGTCGCGCTCATTGTGCCTCAGGCCCATCAACTGGGCTGGGACAAACCCATCCTCGGCTCCGATAGTTGGGGTTCAGCAGAGCTGACCAAGCTGTGCGGGGCCGACTGCTACGGCGACTTCTTCAGCACCCATTATGTGGCCAAAGGCGCCAAGGGCGCGACCAAGGAATTCATCGATCGCTACAAAGCGAAGTATGGCTATGTGCCCGATGACGTAGGAGCCTTGACCTGGGACGCCATGAACATCGTCAAAAAAGCCATTCAGGATTGCGGCAAGATCACCGGCGATATCGAAAAAGATCGCCAGTGCGTACGCGACGCCATGGCCAACATCAAGAATTTCGAAGGCATCACCGGCAAGATGAGCTTCAACGATCAAGGCGACCCCATCAAATGCGCTGTGATTGTGAAGATCAACGATCAGGGCGAATTCGAATTCTACAAGCAGGTTTGCCCAGAGGGTATGAAATAAGTCGCTGACGCATGACAACGCGTCCGGGCAAAGACGCCCGATAGGAAAGAACAGGGCCTTTCGCTTCATGGCGGCAAGGCCCTGTTCGAACATCCTGATTTCAAAAACAATGCTCGATGCTGAAAATCCGGGCATCGAGCATCATCTCAAGCGAGGAGTGAGCATGACTGCCTTCTTCCAAAACGTCGTCAATGCTCTGCAATGGGGCAGTTTCTATGCGCTCATTGCATTAGGCTACTCGATGGTTTATGGCGTCCTCTTGCTGTTCAACTTTGCTCATGGCGATATCTTCATGGTGGGGGCTTATATCGGATTTTTCGTGGCGACAGCCTTTTTGGCCATGTTCGGCGCGGCGACAGGATTGATTGCGCTGCCCTCCTGGCTGATTCTGCTTCTGGTCATCCTGGCCACCATGTTCCTCACATCCTTTTTGGGCATGGCGGTGGAGCGGATCGGTTATCGTCCGTTGCGCAACGCGCCCCGGGCTTCGGCAGCCATCACCGGGCTGATGATTGGCATCATCCTGGAGACGACCATCCTGGCCATCTTTGGCGCTCAGCGCATGAAGTTCCCCGATATGCTGCCCGCCCTGAGTTCGGCCGTACAACCGGTGGTGGGCGGCGTCGTCATCTCGTGGCAAAAGATTTTGATTGTGGTCGTTTCGATTGTACTGATGCTGCTGTTGCAATGGTTCGTGAGCAATACCAAGTGGGGCATGGCTATGCGGGCGATGGCGTATGACTTCGCGGCGGTGCCCCTGATGGGCGTCCCCTTAAATCGCATCGCATCGCTGACTTTCGCTCTGGGCTCAGCCCTGGCAGGCGCGGCCGCGGTTCTTTACAGCATGGCCTATCCAGTGCTGGACCCCTACATGGGCATCACCGTGGGGTGGAAAGCCTTTGTCGCCGCCATCCTGGGCGGCCGCGGCTCCATCAAGGGCGCCGCCATTGCCGGATTTCTGTTGGGATTTATCGAGATATTCTCGGCGACCATTTTCCCCTCCACCTATCGAGACCTGATCGCCTATTCTATCATCCTGGTTATTCTTGTCTTCCGGCCCCACGGTTTGTTCGGCGAGGAACACACCTCCAAACTACGGTTGTAACCATCAAGGTTTCATCATCCACTTTGCAAGAGGCTGATATGTCATCAACAAGCACTCAAGGCTCTATCAAAACGGGAAGATGGCGGCAGACTTTGCGTCGGCTGGCCGCGCCGTTTGAAAAAACGCCGGCGTCAGGATGGCTTTTGGCGGCATTAGTCGTCGTGTTGTTGGAGATGTTCTTCGGCAGAACGCTGGCTCGGATGTTAGGACTTTCCAAAGTCCCGGCGCTGTTTGGCTCCCTGGTCATCTTCACCAAACCCAGCCTGAAATTCCCCTTCATCTTCAACAATCTGGC
>JALXAF010000262.1 GCA_026992375.1 Anaerolineae bacterium | reverse complement strand
CCCAATGCGCCGATGGGCGTTTCCGAATCTCCAGCCAGCAAGGGCGCAATCACCCCGCGCGGCCTTCCGGGTGACGAAAGCATCGTCACGCCCGACGCGTGCGCAGCCAGCGGTGCGTTGAAGGCTACGAGAAGATCGTCGGCGAGGACGCCATGCGCCGGGCGAAAGGCCTGCAAAGTCAACCGCTCGTGCGACATCAGCCACAGCCCCGCCGCGTCCGCGCCCAGCAATTCCCGGGCCAGTTGCACCACCCGATCATACAGCTCCTCGGGACGGTCGGCCAGCAGTCGGGCCGAAAGCTCTTGCAGAGCGTCCAGCAGACGCATTTCCTGAATGGCGATGACCGCCTGGATGGCCAGGGATTGCAGCAGCATGGCGTCATCATCGCCAAAAGCGCCCACCTCAGGACTTTCGAGATTCAACACGCCCTCCAGCCTGCCCCCAGCCCCGATGAGCGGCGTCACCAGTTCGGAGCGCATGGTCAGATTTTTATCCAGGGGATAGTACACATCCTGCCATGAAGGGTCGTGCACGTCTGTGATGCACAGGGTTTTGCGGGCCACTGCGGCCCGTCCTGTGATGGTGCTATTATCCAGGGGCAGGGCCTCGGTGTGGGGCTGGCCCATGTCTTCGCCCGCGACGGCGCGGGTCACCAGATGCGTTCCCGCCTCGTTCAGCAATCGAAAGATGCCGTAGCGGGCGCCTGTCACCTCCAGGGCCATTTGCAAAATCGCCTCCATTGTCTCCTCCAGCCGCAGCCGCGAGGAGATGAGCATATCGGCCCGGCGCAGGCGCTCCAGTTCATCTTCCTTGCGCTGCAAACTCCGCTGCAATCGCGCGGCCTGCCGCACCCGATCCAGGGTCGAGGCCGCGTGGATGGCGGCGTTTTCGAGCATGGCCCGCTCTTCGGGCGTCGGCGAGTGGCCCGGGGGCAGGGTCACGCTAAGGGTGCAGCGGCTCAGGGGGAGGGTGACGACGTTGTCGTTCCCGGACGCGGTTCTGGATTCCGCACCTTCGGTGATCTGCACGGCCCGGGCGCGGGGGAGCAGGCGGGCGATGAGGGTTGCGATCTGCTCACGGGCAGAGGACAGGGTCACATCCCGTGCGTCGCCGATGCGACTGATGGCGCGGGCCGTGGCGTTGATGTCTTCGAGGGTGACGGGAGAGGCGACAGGGGGCATGATGCAACGGGGGTCAAAAAAATGATCCTTTGTATTATACCAACATCCCCGCCCATGAAAAAACGCCCGGCGAAGAACCGGGCGTTTGCGAACGCTGAGGCGGGGAAATCAAGCGTTGTAGTAAAGCAGGAATTCGTAGGGGTGCGGGCGCAGGCTGACCGGGCCGACTTCCTCCTCCATCTTGTATTCGATGTACGCATCCAGCAAATCCTGGGTGAAGACGCCGCCTTCCAGCAAGAAGTCCTTATCCGCTTCCAGCGCGTCCAGGGCCTCGTTGAGCTTGCCCACGGTGAGCTGAACCTTGCTGATATTCTCCTCCTCGAACAGGTCGGTCTCCGCGGGCTCACCCGGATCGATCTGGTTTTTGATGCCGTCCAGGCCCGCCATGAGCATGGCAGCGAAAGCGAGATAGGGGTTGGCCGTGGGATCGGGGCTGCGGAATTCGACGCGCTTGGCCTTGGGCGACTGGGAATACATGGGGATGCGACAGGCGGCCGAGCGGTTGCGGGCGGAGTAGGCGATAACTACAGGCGCTTCGTAGCCAGGCACCAGCCGTCGATAGGAGTTGGTGGTAGGAGCCACAATCGCCAGCAGCGCGTTGATGTGCTTGAGAATGCCGCCGATGTACCACAGGGCCATCTGACTCAGACCGGCGTAGCCATCTCCGGCAAACAGGGGCTTGCCATCCTTCCACAGGCTCTGATGCGTGTGCATGCCCGAGCCGTTATCTGCGTAGATGGGCTTGGGCATGAAGGTCACGGTCTTTCCCGCCTTGCGGGCCACGTTCTTGACCACATATTTATAAAGTTGCACATGGTCGGCCATTTGCACCAGGGGGCCGTATTTCATGTCGATCTCGCATTGGCCCGCGGTGCCCACCTCGTGATGATGCACCTCGACCTCGATGCCCGCATCAAGGAGGGTGCGCACCATCTGGGAGCGCAGCCCTTGCAGGGTGTCTACCGGGGGGACGGGGAAATAGCCCCGTTTGTGGGGGATGGAGTGACCGAAACCGAAGATGCCGTTGTTCCACGGGCCTTCCACGCTATCGATTTGGTAGGCCGAGGAGTACTCGCCCGCGGAGTACATGATCTGATCGAAGATGAAGAACTCAGCCTCGGGCCCGAAATACGCGGTGTCGGCGATGCCGGTTTCTCGCAGATAGGCCACGGCCTTGCGGGCCACGTAGCGGGGATCGCGCGAGAATGGCTCGCGAGAGATGGGATCGTAGACGTTGCAGGTGAGGCTGAGGGTGGGCATCTCGGCGACGGGGTCTACGATGGCCGTATCGGGATCGGCCAGCAAGATCATGTCGCTGTTTTCGATGCTCTGGAAGCCGCGAATAGAGGAGCCGTCGAAGCCCATGCCCTCTTCGAAAGCGCTCTCGGCGCTGAAGGCCTCGACGGGCATGGAAAAGTGTTGCCATTGTCCGAACAGGTCGGTGAATTTTACATCGACGATTTTTAGATCATGCTCCTTGATCAGTTTCATGACATCTTTTGGGGTGGCCATTGGAAATCTCCTTCAGAAAAATGATGGTGGCTGGGAATAAGGACGGATTTTCAATTACAGGCACAAGTATACGATTGATTTTCTCATCTGAACATGACCCAAACGGATCATTTTTCAGAAAAAGTCGCTAAAGCACGCGACTATTGCCGCCAAGGAGGGTTTATCTAGTGTAAGTATCCGCGAAGGATATTGCGCGCTTACTTTATTTTGCAAGAATGATTTGACGTGCTAAAATCTGCCCGTCTTTGTAACTGCTAACGTACTTGACTTCAAGTCGCCAAAAGCCACGAAGGCCCGAAGTTTTTCGAAGGCGCGAAGGGAAAAGTAAAGAAAATACTTCGCGCCTTCGTTATCCTTCATGTCTTCGTGGCAAAAAGTGGTGATGAGACCTTAGTAGTTACCCGTCTTTTTTGGCTATCATGCAAAAAACAATACAATTCATCCCATTTAATTCTGGAGGAAATCCATGACTGTTGAAGAACGCGTTATTGAAATCATCGTTGACCAGTTGGGCGCCGATCCTTCCGAGGTGACCATGGATTCACGCTTCCGCGAGGACCTGGAGGCCGACAGTCTCGATCTGGTTGAGTTGATGATGGCATTCGAAGAGGAATTCGGCGGCGAGATATCCGACGAAGAGGCCATGAGCATCGAGACGGTGGGTCAGGCGGTCGAGCTGCTGAAATCCTACGGTGCTGAGTAAGTTGGCGATCATCAATTCCGAAAATCGCAACCAAGACGCCGGGCCTTTGCGCCCGGTGTTTTGAATCGGGACGCGAAACCCGCGCGGACAAGGAGCTGGCAATGACAATCACCGGTCTGATTCTGGCGGGCGGAGCCAGCAGCCGCATGGGGCGAAACAAGGCGTTGCTGGAATTCGACGGGCAAAAACTGGTGGCGCGCGTTGCGACGGCGCTGCAAGCGCTGACCGACGATATTCTCATTGTCGCCAATGATCCTGAGTCCTATCGTTTTCTGCATCGCCCCATCATCCCCGATATCCAACCGGGGCGCGGCCCGCTGATGGGGCTCTATTCGGGCCTGAAGTCCGCCCGCGGCGATCTGGCGCTGCTGACAGCGGTGGATATGCCTTTTCTTTCGCCCGAATTTCTCCGCTATCTCGTCTTGCTGGCTCCGGGCTATGACGTGGTCATCCCCAACGCGCATGGCCGATTGCATCCGCTGTGTGCGGTTTATCGCCGGGCCGCTTGTCTGCCCGCCGTCGAGGAGGCCATCGCCTGCGGCCAGCGCCGTCTCATCGCTTTTCATCCCCAGGTGCGGGTGCGCCAGGTGGATGAGGAGACGCTGCGCCGCGTCGAGCCCGATTTGCGATCTCTGATGAATGTGAACACGCCCGAGGAGTTGGAGGCCGCCCGCGGCCTGCTCCATCGCCCGCCCAACGCGTGATCTCCATGTCCGAACGCAGTTTTTTCGAGAAAGTTTGGCTCATCACCCTGCAAATCCCGCGCGGTCAGGTGACCTGGTATGGGCGCATCGCCGAGATGCTGGAGGCTCCTGGCGCGGCTCGCACCGTGGGCTGGGCCCTGAACGCGCTCTCCCATGAGCAAGCGCGGCACATTCCCTGGCAGCGGGTCATCAACAAAGCCGGGCGCTGCTCTATCCGCAACGCGGCGCACACACCTGATGATCAGCAGGCCCGGCTTAAGGCGGAGGGGGTGGTCTTCGATGAAAGGGGCCGCATCGATTTCAGGCGGTTTGGCTGGCCGGGCCTGGACCCGGACGAGGTGCGATTTCTGCTATCGCACGCCCGACTGCCCTGGGAGTGAGGGCCAGCGCCGGGCGATGCGGCGATCAGGGGGCTATTGAAAAAACCCTCAACACGGAGGCACAGAGTGCACGGAGGAAGAAAAAGGTGAGTTTTTGAGATGTCTTTCTCCGTGAACCATCATTATTTTCTCCGTGTCCCCCGCGTCTCCGTGGTAAAATGACCTCTCTGCAGTGGGCTCAGGGGTGATAGTTCGAAAGGTAGAGGATGACGACGACGGCCAAGGCCCAAAAAATCCCGGAGAAGAACAGCGGCTTATCCTTGAAGATGAGCTCATCGGGCGCGCCGCCCAGATGGCGCACGTGGATGAGATAAAGATAGCGGAAGAGGAAGTAGATGACGATGGGAATGGTGAGCATCATCAGGTGGTTTGCGGGCAGGTTCCGGGCCGAAAAGGTGTACAGCGAATAGGTGACGACGGTCGCGCCTGTGGTCAGGCTGATGAGATGGTCCAGGAAATCCAGGTTGTATTCGTCCAGAATGGCGCGATGGTTGCCCGCGTCCTCTTCCAGGGCCACCAGCTCGGCCCGGCGTTTGCCCAGCGCGATGATTAGCGCCACCAGGGTGATGCACACGTAAAGCCAGGGCGAGAAACGCTCTACATGCACCACGGCCGCACCCGCAGCCACCCGCAGCACAAAGCCTGTGGCGATGGTGAACACATCCAGGATAACCATGTTCTTCAGCCAGAAGGAATAGGCCACATTCATCACGAAGTAAGCGGCCAGGATGAGTCCGGCCACGGGGTCTAACAGCCAGGAGACGGGCAGGGCGAAGACCAGCAGGGCGACGAGCGCGATGATGGCGTAGACGGGCTTGAGCGCGCCCGAGGCCAGGGGACGATTGCGCTTGAGAGGATGCGCCCGGTCTTTTTCGATATCGACCAGGTCGTTCAAAAGATAAACAGCGCTGGAGACCAGGCAAAAGAGGGCGAAAAGGGCCGTGGTCTTGAGAAAGAGATCGACCTCAAGAAATTTGCCGTCGAAGATGAGCGCGGCGTAAACGACCACATTTTTCGTCCACTGCTTGGGACGCATGGTTTTGATGATGGCTCGGAGGGTGGACATGGACATAATCTTAGCCTGACGCGCGGGCGGGGTCAAGTTTGGAGCCACTACAAAAGGCTGCTTCACCACGGAGACACGGAGGACACGGAGAAAATAGGGGTAGTTCACAGAGAAATTCCTCTCCAAATCTCACCTTTTTCTTCCTCCGTGCACTCTGTGCCTCCGTGGTGTAAGTTTTTTCAGGATAGCCAAGTTCCAAGTTTGGCTTCCCCGAAAAAAGGATCACCGCGGAGACGCTGAAAACGCAGGCGGAAAAGGGCGGTCATTTCGAATATGAGGCGCTGCGTGCGGCAACGGTCAC
>JALXAF010000261.1 GCA_026992375.1 Anaerolineae bacterium | reverse complement strand
AGCGACTCGATATTGCTTTTGACGCATCGATTCCTTCGCCAATGCGACATAAGATTGATAAAGCAAACAGGCTGCCCCGCCGCCCGCATAGGCCGGGTTCGTTTCATAGATGCTTTCCAGATTCAGAATCGCCTGCTCCCAATCCTTGCGTTGGATGGCCAACAGGGCCGAGAGATAGAGGTTGGCCAATCGTCGATTCTGCGCCGCCCGCTGATTATCGGGGTGGATGGTGAGCGCCGAGTTGAAGTGCTGGAGCGCCTGGCGCACGCTGGCGATGTCATCGCCATGATTTTCGATGAGTTGCTCGCCTTCCTCCAGATAGCTGATGAAAAGCGATTCCTTCAGCGCGTCGGTGCGGAAGGTCTCATCCTGGTTCTGAATGCCTTCGAAAAGGGCGATGGCTTGGGCCCAGCGGTTGGCGTTATAGGCCGCCACGGCCTGATCAAAGAGTGAATCCAGTTCCTGCTGGCGGGTGACGTAGTCCAGCAACTGGCTGGCGTCTTCATACGAGGGGTACCGGGCGACGATGGATTCCAGATCGGCTTTGGCCGCCTCCCAGTCTTCGTTCTGAATAGCTTCTTGCGCCGATTTGTATTTTTCCGCCATCTCTTTGAGCTGGCGGGCCTGCTTGAGGCCCGTCTGTGCGGCGATGTCCTCGGGATCGCGTTGCAAAATACTCTCAAACGCGGCGATAGCGCCATCGTAATTGCCGATGGCCAGTTGCGATTGCCCCTCGTTGTACAACTCGATCAGGCCCGGGTCTGGCTGGCGGCCCGGAAAGCCGAGCAACCTGTCTCCCGCCACCAGAAAGATGACCACCACCGCCGTCACCAGAATGAGCAGCGAGATGACCCAGGGAAGCCAGCGCAACCGGGGCGGCGCGGCCGCGTTGGCCGGATTTTGCGGCTGCTCGGGGTTCATTTCCTCCAGCTCAATGAACCAGTTGATTTCATCCAACAACGCGGCGATGCCAGGCCGTCGCGGTTGCAATTCTTGCAGGCGCGAGAACGCAGCCAGGGCCTGTCGCCACTGGCGCCGCTGATAGTAGGCCATGCCCTCGGCGTAGAGATTCTCCGCCAATTCAGCTTCGGAGATCATCTCGTCGCCTTCGGAATCGAGGAGCAACGCGTCCTCGTCATCCGCGGGCGGACCGTTCAACAGATCATCGTCGGTGGGAGGAATGGATGTCATGGAAGAAAACGAAGGTGACCACCAAGGTCGTCACCGGTCGTCACCCGAAAATCACTAAGAACACTAAGACACAAATTGGTAACCAGGGTGCGTTAGCAGTTACAAACGAAGTAAATCCCTCGCGTCCGCGTCATCAGCGGTGAATTCCACGGCGAATGCCGCGAGATTCAATTTGGCGAGGTCAGCACGCGTAACAGCCTCTAGCGAACATGCAGGGGGGAGGATGAGCGCCCTTGCTTGCGCAACGAAGTCATTTCCTCATCCACGGACGCCGCGGCCGCGCCGCTGGCGGTGAGCTGCGGCAGGAACACCTGGTAGGGCTCCCACAAGCGGATATCGGTCACTTGCGTCCAGGTGTTGAGCCAGTTGTCGTTGCGATTCCAGTTTTCGATGCTGATGATTACAGCTTCATCGATCATGTTGCGGGGGATGGGAATGAAAGCCAGTTTCCAGCCCAGATCGGCCAACACCTTGCCCCCATGCTCCAGCCATTGGTCATAGGGCTGGCCATCCCGGAAGACGCGTTGCGACGCACCGCCCAGGAAAAGTTGCACATCCAGGGTATCGTAGACTTTCTGGAATCGCTCACTGTATTCGGCGTCGTAGGTTCGGATGCGATACCAGAAGGTGAGCACGGGGCGATCCAGCACCGAGGGGCCCGGAATCCGCACTGTTTGGGTGATGGCGGCTGAGCCTATGGGCACGGAGCCCGACACAGAGAAGTCGTTGTTGGGGCCATAATCGGGCGTTCCTAGTTGGGCTACATGCACGGGCTTATTATGCGGGCCTGGAGCCGTAATGACGCTTTGTTTTAACGCGCCGCCGTGTTGCCACACGCCGAAATCTCCCCCCGCGAAGTCGCCATCTTGCAGACGGTCGATGTAAACGCCCCACGGCATTTCCACCCAACCGGAGACGTTGCCAGCTTCGTCGCGGGCGCGAATGCGGAAGAAGTAGCGATGGCCGTAGTTGCCGTAGTACCGGCGAGAGAGATCGGGCGTGTTGATGGCTCCCCAGATCACCCAGGCTCCGTTCCGCCCATCCTTGGACTGGATGTCGAAGCCCTGCAGGCCGCTACCGTCGATCTGATCGCCGCCCCACCATGAAACCAGGAAATTCGTCTGACGTTGATAGCGGCTGATGGACTGAAATTGTGGCCAGGGCGCATCGATATCGACTTTGATGAAGGCGTGTTTGATGGTTTCTCGGTTGCCCGCGACATCAACCGCCTGATACGCCAGATCGAACTGACCGGTGCGGTCGATCGCTATCAGCGCCTCGTGTTCGGCGTATTGCCAGGGGCCGTCGTTCAGACGATAACGCACGCCCGCCGGGCCAGAACCATCGTCTCGGGGGCTGATCAGAACTTTAACGGGAGTCACGTACCAATCGTTCGCACCCAGAACCCCCTCCAGGATGCTGAAGTCGGAATCGGGCGGCGTCACATCGTAGCGTAACGCCCCTTTCAGCAGTGTTCTCGAAGCAATATCCACATTGCCCGCCCGATCTTCCAGCCACAGATACACATCCCAGGCGCCTTCGCCCGGAGCCGAGACGCCTGGAGCGATCCCCGTTGGGGGGATGCGAATGCCGTCACCAGGATTTTCGGGGGGCTGTCCGATGGTGTAATATGCAGCGCCTATCCCCGAGACGTCGTGAGGGTTGGTCCATGTGAGGGTGAAGGCGTTGGTCAGGGTCCAGCCGTTGGGCTGGACTGCAAGATTTGTGGGACTCCCCGGTGCTTCATAATCGATGCGCAGAGTGGAGAGGTGAACGTCTTCCTGATTGCCAGCGTTATCGATGCTATAATAGTGAACCACGTGCTTGTCTTGCTCTTCCAGATGAAGGACGGTCTCCGTTATCGGAGCCTGGCCATCCACCCTGACGATGGTTTTGGCCGGGCCCGAAAGCGCATCGGTGGACAGGAAGGTGATGGTGATGGGGGAGGTGTACCAGCCGTTCTTCCCCAACTGGCCCTCGACCGCAAGCTGGGTGTTAGGCGGGGTGGCGTCATACTTCATGCTCAGATCGCCTTCCCATACGCCGTAATTGCCATGATCCACATTCCCCGCGTTGTCTTCGAGCCAGACATAGGCCTCGAAGGAACCCTCTTTCGGGGCCTGAACGTGGCTGATGGTGCTGTTTGCGCCGGCATGCCATTGACCATCGGTGGGCGATAGCGGGGGCTTGCCCACTTTGACGTAAGCTCCGGCGATGCCGCTGAGATCAGGCGGCAGCGCCAGCAGCAGATTGAAATCATTGACATTAGTCCACTGCTGCGGCTGCACGTCCAGCGGGCGAGGCGAACGGGGCGGGATGGCGTCGATATGCACGCCATCCGGGATTCTGGAGATAGCCTCGGCATGCCCCAGCAGATCGACGGAATAGAACTCGATATCATAGTCGCCGCTGTCCGTCAGGATAAATGTCGATCCCGTGTGCCAGTCGTCGCCATTGATGCGATAGTAGGTTTTATCTACGCCTATCCCATCATCCTCCGCCACCAGGGTGATGGTGACTGGCTGCCGATACCAGCCATTGGTGGGCTCGCCATCCGAGAGCACGGCGTAAGATGTGACAGGCGGGTGTTGATCGATCTTGATGCGTTCTTCCTGAATCTCCTCCTGATTTCCGGCGTTGTCGGCGCTGTAATAGTTGAAGAGATGATCGCCATCAGCACTCAGCGTAGCTGAAATCTGTTCCCGCCAGGGCCCGTCATCCACCCGCCACCGGCTGACTGCAACGCCCGAAGCCGCGTCCTGCGCCGCCAGCGTGATAGTCACCGGTCTTTCATACCAGCCCTGAGCGTTGGGCGCGCCTTCGATGGTGAGAGAGGTCTCAGGAGGCGTCGCATCCAGTTTGAGTTCGCGCGTAGGGCTCTCGCCGATGTTTCCGGCTGCATCCAGCGCCCGGGCAACGATCGAATGAATGCCGTCCTCATCGATAGTCAGTGCGTCGCCTTCCTGCCAGCCTCTGCTATTCAGATTGTAAAACGTCTGCGCCAGACCTGATTCCATATCCGCTGCATTGATCTGAATGGTGATGGAATCGGTGTACCAATTGTTGTCTCCGATATAGCCGAAGACATCCATGTAAGCGTTGGGCGGGGTGTGATCCCATTGGATGCCGTCGATAATGACCCCCGAATTGGCGATGTCGCTGTTGCCCGCGGCGTCTTGCAGCCATAGATAAAAATCGAACGCTCCCTCACTGGTCGGAAGGATGTCGTCGATGGTCTGGATATCCTCGCCGCTGACGCATCGCCCGTCCTGGCTGTCATTGGGCGCGTTCCCAATCTTGTAGCAGGCAGCCACGACGCCACTGAGGTCGTCGAGATTTCGCCATGTGGCGGTCCAGGCGGCGTTGGTGGCGGTTTGCCAGCCGGTGGGTCTCAACTGGAGATCGTTGGGCGCGGCGGGCGGCTGAGAATCGATCTTGACGACGGCCTGGGGGCTGGTTTCAGCCGTTCCCTGGCTGTCGGTGATGACATACTGGATGTAGTTGACGCCCTCATTCAGGGTGATGGCTGTGATGGTGAGATGGCGGGTGTTCGTGACCACACCGCCGACCTGGAGATTCTCGGTCATCCACCCACCCCAACTAACGCCGTCTTGCGAATAACGATAGGCACCCTCGTTGGTCAGCCCGTCGCTGTCGGTCACCGTCACTGATGTTTGCAGCGTTGGCGTCGTTCGCCATTCGTCAGATGGCGGCTGAAAATCGAACCAGTGCGCGAGCGAATTGGCCGTCGGGGTGAAAGCCAGCAGCCACGCAGGGAGGGCCAGCAGCAGAAGCGCCGCCGTGAGAAGGGCGATGAATAATCGGATGCTTGATTGAAGTCGCATATTCATGGGCTGAGGCGTTCGTCTGGTTGAAACAAAAGAAAGGGGGAAACTATACTGGCTGTAGCGAAAAACGCCTGACGAAGCAACGTTGGCCATTTGCGCCAATCCACGTCATGCGTAAAACGTCAAACGTCAGGCCGTTATCGCCAAAGACGCGTCCTGCAATGAGCCATGACATCATTACAGCAGTGTGACGTTTGACGCTTGACTTTTTACAATCTTGTCATGTTGCCTGTTGGCAGCTCTAACCTTCAAGGTTTGTTGACTGACAAATCCTGTTCCGCCGCCTCACTCGCCGAATGAATTCGGTTCTACAGGCGTTCCGCCACCCGTCCCCCTGCGGGGACGGTATTTTCCTCGTCAAAACGGGAGCCGAAAGCGTCGGCGCAGGCCGACGAGCAGCCAAAGGCCCCTAGCCCTGATTTTAATCGGCGGGTTTAGACGCCAGGCTGACTTTTGTCAGTCAATCAGCCTTCAAGGTTTGGCGTGTGAGCTGTATAGTTACAAAAAGGGGACGATGGATACGGGGCGGCGAAACGCGGCCCGTCCAGGTCCCCTAAAAGATGCAAGGCGGTTTGAAAGCTGTTCAAACTTCGAAGCGATATCCCACGCCCCGAACGGTGACAAGATGTTGGGGATCGTCGGGATTTTCTTCGATTTTGGTGCGCAGACGCCGCACATAAACCGCAATCTGATTGGGATAGCCGCCGTAGTTGGTTCCCCACACGCTGTTCAGCAGTTGATCATGGGTGAGAACGCGTCCTGCGTTGCGCATGAGCGTGTGCAGGAGCCGCGTTTCGATGGGGGTGAGTTCAACCACCCGCCCGTCGGGGAGTTCGGCGCGATTGGTGAGGGGGTCCAGGTGAATGCCGCCCGTCGCGATGCGATCGGAAGGCTCGCCCAGGGCGTAGGCTTCGGTGCGACGCAGCACGGCCTTTACTCGAGCCAATAGCTCTGAGGGCTCGAAGGGCTTGGCGAGATAATCATCAGCGCCCAGCTCCAGCCCGGCAACCCGATCCGACGTTTCGCCTTTGGCCGAGAGGAAGATGACGGGGATGGCGTAGCGCGAACGTATCTCCCGCAGGGTCTCGAAGCCGTCCAGGCCCGGCATCATGACGTCGAGGAGGATGAGATCAGGATCTTCTCTTTCGATGAGCGCCAGGGCGTCGCTGCCGTTGTCTGCAGCCATCACCTCGTAGCCTTCTTCTCGCAGAAGGAACGCGGTCATTTTTACGCTGGGAGGATCATCGTCTACGACCAGAATACGCATGGGATTTTGATAGGAGCTCATATTGGTTGACATAGCGATATGGGGCATTTCATTATACCATCGAGCCATACTGCGAGCAAGGGATTGCGGAATTTTGGGCGGATGGTGAGAAAGATGGACGGTCATGAGGAATGGCGGATAGGATGGGAGAGACTTTCGTCAAGGCGAGGATGGGTGTTGTAGCAGGGGCAGATAGATGTAGGTGCGATCAGACGCAAACCCCAGTTGCAAGCGTTGCTGCTCGCCCGCGTCGAGCGTGGCGGTGACAGGATAGCCGGTGGTGGGATAATATCCCAGTGGCGTAGGCATGGCCGTCAGGATGTAATGTCCCGGAGGCAGATTGTAGAAGATGACCAGCCCATCGGCGTCGGTGGTTGCGACGCCGCGGATGACGCCCTGATCGTCTTTCAGAGTGATGGGGATATCACTGATGGGGGCGTCGCCCGGCGTGTAGCTGGCGCTGAGATCCTGATCGAAATAGACGAACAGAGTGATCTCAGCAGCGGTGGGGGTGGGAACGGGCGTGTCCGTTGGCGTGGGCGTCGGGGTGGACGTGGGCGTGTTGGTGGGGGTGGGTGTAGGCGTGGAGGTTGGACGCGGGTCATGCCAGCGAACGATGGTTCCGGCGTCGCCCACCAGCCAGGCCCGTCGCTGCTCGGGCGCGGCCGCAGCCCTGAGATCGAATCCGACGCCCGGATTGTCTTGCATCCAGGTGACGCCGCCATCGCCAGTGTAAAGCGCCAGACCGCCGTCCCCGGCAACCCAGCCGGTGAACCGATCGAACATGGCGACGCCATTGAGGGTGCTGGACGCATTGCTGGTTTGAGATCGCCAGTGGAGTCCCGCGTCGTCGGTGTACAAGATCGCGCCGTCAGCGCCCGCGGCCCAGCCGTAATTGCCATCGGCCAGGGCCAGACCGTAGAAAGCGTCGGTGCCTCCCAGAGTCTGGATGCGCCAGGACTGGCCGCCATCTTCCGTGCGCAAGATGACGCCGTCCTCGCCCGCAGCCCAGCCTGTTCGGGCGTCGACAAACGCCAGGGCGTACAGGGGCAGATCGGTGGGAATTTGCACCGACAGCCACTCCCCGCCATCGTAGTGATAAAGCGCACCATCCTCGCCCGCGACCCAGCCATCATTGGTCGCAGTGAAATCGAGGGCGTAGAAATCACCGGGGAAAAGCAAATTCGTCTTACGCCAACTGGCTCCGCCGTCGTTCGTGTTCATAAGCAGGCCCTGGTCTCCAGCGATCCAGCCGTGGCGGGCGTCGAAGAAGTGGATGGCGCGAATGGCGCTATCGACGCCCGCGGCGCGCTTCTCCCAGATTTCTCCGCCATCCCCGGTGCTGAGAAAAACGCCGTCAGCGCCCGCGGCGAAACCGATCTGGTCATCCAGAAATTGCACCGCGTACAGATTGGCGCTGGTGTGGCTGTTCTGTTTCGTCCATTCTCCCAGCCCCATGGGAGCCAGCGCCGAAAGGGGGTGCAGATCTTCGGGCGTGGGAGAGGCGGGCGGGGCCGCGATCAGTCCGGTCGAGAAGAAAAGCATTGATCCCAGGAGGAGGATGATGATCAGAATAGGAATAAGTGTACGCATAAGAAAAATATGGCGAGGGAATGTAAGGATTTTCCCTAGTATAGTGGTTCGAGGTGAAAAGCGGATGAAGTATCCAATGAAAATGTATGACAATTTTTTCAGAAAACGTAACTGCCAGGGTAGTTAGCCCAATCGCTCTCTTTTGCCACGAAGATCTTATCTGCGTTTCCTCAGTGAACAAGGCTATGTTAACAGTTACCAGAAAACACTCAAAATGGCGTAGATCTAAAGGCGATGCTATACTGTGTTTTCCGTATGCTCGTCACCCGCCTTCTTTTCAAGCAACCGGAGGCGAACTCTCTTAGTTCGGTTGAATCGTATTCATTATGAGCAAAAACCGCCGCGACGCCCTTCTTTTCCTCACGCTGAGCATCATCCTTATCATCCTCAGCTATCTTTTCTTCCGTTACGCCTACGATTTCTCCGACAGTTTGCCTTTTTCGCAAGAAGTGATTCTCGCGTTTGTGGGCGCGATTATCACCATCCTCATCACTGCGGTGTTGCTGAACAAGCAGACCGAAGTGGAGTTGATGAAAGAGGAGAGCATCAAATATCTCGATCTCAAGAGCGAGATTTATATGGACTTGCTGCACCATCTCCAGAGCATCTTTCTGGCGGGCGAAGCGGGCGAGGACGACATTATCACTTTGAAGTTCCTCAATCATAAACTCGCCCTGGTGGCTGAGCCCAATGTGCTCGTCCAGTTCGAACAGTTCATTCGCGCCTTCACCCGTTTGGTGGAAGCGCCGGACGAGCACAAGGAGACGGTGATATCGGATGATGAGGAGGACATCCTGATGCGGGAGCTGGCAAAGCTCACTATCGCCATCCGACATGATCTCATCGGAGACCTCGACGCCCGCGAGGATATCTCGCTGCAACGCATCGCCCAACAAATCCGCACCAACAGCGATATCCTGGAAGACTATGATTGAGACCAGTCGGGGTTTTTATCGCCGCAGCGTGGCCCGGATGCGGTCGGGATGCAGCAGCAGCGCCAGGGCGTCGTGGATATTGGGCGTGTAAATATCGGCCGCCTGGATGGCGGCGATGGCCGTCCCTTCGATTCCGGTGACGGCGACGCCCAGGGCCGCGGCCTCCAACATCAGCGCATCATTGATGCCGTTGCCGATGGCGACAACGTTCTCCGGGCCCAGTTTTTGCACCAATGCCAGCTTCTGCGGTCCGCCCGGACCGGGCGCCATTTTGTGAAAACGAATGCCCAACTCGCGGGCGGCTTCTCGTCCGCCGCCGTGGGTGTCGGCAGTAATGAGATGGATGTCGAGGTGCGGTTTGATTTGATCGAGCAGCGCCTTCACGCCCGGGAGCAGAACGCCGTCCCGGGCCAGGGTGCCGTTCATATCCAGCACCAGGTGTTGCAGGGTGATGTCGCGGTAATCGGGGATGGAGATGGGAAGCATGGTAATCAGTGTTCAGTAATCAGTGTTGGTTTGTAACTACTAAGGTCGCATCACAACTTTTTGCCACGAAGCCACGAAGAGAACGAAGACTCGAAGCCTTTTTCTTTATTTTTCCTTCGTGCCTTCGTAAAACTTCGAGCCTTCGTGGCTTCTTGTGATCCAAAATCAAGTACGTTAGCAATTACTGTATTTTTCTCACTTTGCGCCTTGGCGACTTTGCGTGAGATGTTTTCATGTTTCTAGATATAGCCAAGTTTGCGGGCCTGGGTGCGCAAATCGGCCCGGAAGTCGGGGTGGGCGATGCCGATGAGAGCCTCGACCCGTTGACGGATGGTCTTGCCATAAAGATCGGCCACGCCAAACTCGGTGACCACGTAATGCACATCGTTGCGGGTGGTGACCACGCCCGCGCCCTGCTTGAGCATGGGCGTGATGCGGGAGATGGAGCCGCCCCTGGCCGTGGAGGGCAAGGCGATGATGGGCTTGCCGCCCTTGCTGCGGGCTGCGCCCCGCACGAAATCCACCTGGCCGCCCACGCCGCTGTAAAGCCTGGGGCCGATGGAATCCGCACACACCTGGCCCGTCAGGTCCACCTCGATGGCCGAGTTGATGGCGATCATGTTGTCGTTTTGGGCGATGACAAAGGGATCGTTGACGTAGTCCTGGGGATGAAACTCCACCATGGCGTTGTCGTCGATGAAATCATACACCCGTTGCGTGCCCAGCACGAATCCGGCGATGATCTTGCCCGGATGCAGGGTCTTGCGCTCGCCTGTGATCACCCCCATCTCCACCAGATCGACGACGCCATCTGCAAAAAGCTCTGTGTGGATGCCCAGGTCTCGTTTGTCTCGCAAAAAGTGCAAGACGCCGTCGGGAATGGAGCCAATGCCCATCTGCAGGGTGGCCCCGTCGGGGATCATCTCGGCAATGCGTGCGCCGATGGCCTTTTGCAGCTCGCCCGGCTCGCCCTGGGGCAGCTCGGGCAGCGCATAATCGACGGGGACGACATGGGTGAGCTTGGACACATGAATGAAACTGTTGCCCAGGGCCCGGGGCATCTGATCGTTGACCTCGGCGATGACGATGCGGGCCGATTCGGCTGCGGGCTTGGTCAGGCCCACCTCCACGCCAAAGGAGCAAAAGCCATGCTCGTCGGGCGGCGAAAGATGCACCAGGGCCGCGTCCAGAGGAATGATGCGCTGTTCGAACAGCTTGGGCACTTCGTTGAGGAAAACAGGCGTGAAATCGGCCCGGCCCTCGTGCACAGCCTTGCGCACGTTGGGGCTGATGAACATGGTGTTGACGCGGATTTTTCCCGCCAGCCCCGGGGCTACGTAATCTGCATCGCCGATGGTGAGAATATGGTGGATGGTGACCCCGCGCACATCATCGGCCCGAGCCCTATCCACCAACGCGCCCAACAGCTTTTGCGGCACCGAGCAATTGCCCGTGAGAAAAACGTTATCGCCATCGGAGATGGATTGAATGGCCTCCTCTGCGGTGGTGATTTTCGATTGATAGATGCGCTCCCAGGCTTTCATGGCAGCGCATCCTCTCCCAACGCCCGTTTCAAACCCTCATGCACGATCTCGCCCTGGCAGATGTTGACCCCGCGGGCCAGCTCCGGGAATTGCAGCATCGCCCGCTCCAGGCCATGGTTGGCGATGGCCAGCAGATAGGGCAGGGTGGCGTGGGTCAACGAATGGGTGGTGGTGCGGCCCACCACGCTGGTGATGTTGGGCACGCAGTAGTGAATCACGCCCTCCTCCACGTAGGTGGGATTGGCGTGGGTGGTGGGGCGGCTGGTCTCGGCGCAGCCTCCCTGATCGATGCTGGCGTCTACAAAGAGGCTGCGCGGACGCATGGTGCGCATGAGCTCGCGGGGGAGGATAACGGGCGTCCGCTGGCCCGGCACATACACCGCACCGATGATGGCGTCGGCAAAGCGCACCACCTTGCGCAGATTGAAATCGGTGGCGGCCATGGTCACGCCTCTCCCCAACAGCCGTTTCCCGAGCCGCTCCAGCGCCCGGGCGTTGATATCCAACACATAGACCGAGGCGTTGTTACCGGCCAGGGCCACCGCTGCCTCGGAGCCAAAGGTGCCCGCGCCCAGAATCACGATCTCGGCCGGAGGCACGGTGGGGCAGCCGCTAAGCGCCACCCCGCGGCCACCATGATCGTTCTGCATGAAACGGCCCACGATCTGGGGCATCATGCGCCCGGCGATGGTGCTCATCCCCCGCAGCACCGGCATAAAGCCATCCTCCTGCTGCACCGTCTCCCAGCCGATGGCGCAAGCGCCGCTATCCCGCAGAATCTGGATTTTCTGTTTGCGGCCCGCGGCCAGATGCAGAAAACCCAGCAAAATTTGCTCATCGCCCAGCAAGGCGAACTCTTCGTTGGTGGGCCGGGCGACTTTGGCCACGATTTTTCCCCGCACCAGGGCCTCTTCGTGGCTGTAGACGATTTGAGCGCCCACCTCGCGGTAGGCTTCATCCCCGAAGCCGGAGCCGCGTCCGGCGTTGTGTTCGATAAACACGCGATGCCCGGCATTGGTCAACGCATGCACGCCCGAAGGCGCCAGGGCCACGCGATATTCCGAGGGCCGCACTTCGCGGGGAATGCTGATGTCGGTCATGGGAGTATTCCTTCGGGAAGATGATCAGGGCGTGGTGCATATCCCACCCTGCATCTTTGCAATCTCATGTGGTCAATGCCTGGCAAAACATGTCAAACGTGAAGCGTCAAACGTCAAAACATGGCGAAAAAGGCTCCTTTTACGTTTGAGTATGACGTTTGACGGAAAAAATTGTAAAGATCGTTTCGAATGAGAATGAACCATGTCGTAATTAGTGAGCAATTGGGGACCCGGAAAAAATAACGCGGATGTTTTCTCCTCCGTCAGCCCGCGGCGTTTTGTAAAGGGTGAAGAAGCGGGGTTGGTCGAAAACCAATGACAGGAGTTGATGAAAGTCTGGCAAGGTGGGGGTGTCATTCAGTTGGGGCCATGGAACCCAGTGGGGAACGCCTTCGGCGTTGCGGGCGTGGATATGGCCCGAGACGCGGGCCTGATAGATGAACACCAGCACGCCGGGGAGATCGCCCACGGCATCGCCGATGAGCAGGCCGCGCAAGGTCAGGCTTATGACTTGCAGGCCCGTTTCCTCTGTCAGCTCCCTGGCCGCGGCTTCCTCGGGCGTTTCGCCCCGCTCGACATGCCCGCCGGGCGCGTTGTAGAGGCCGGGCCAGAGTTTTTTGTGCATCGAGCGCTGGAGCAGCAACAGATCGTCTCCACGCGTGGCAAAAACCAACACGCGGGGCACAACGGTGAATCGGGTGGGATCGACGCCGTAGGGATTGTTCATGACAGAAGGATATGGAACGCCTACTCGAGCGCATCGCCTCTTTTGCCACAAGGACGAGAAGAAGATAAAGACCCGACAATTTCAAATGGGGGGTCCTCATCCGTACAAACCGGCACACAAAAAGCTGATCTCACGCAAAGTCGCCAGGCGTTAAGTGCATGTCCAAAATAACTTTCCTTTTTCGTTGCAACACTGGCCGAATAATGAATGTTCACAAATTAAATCGGTCATCGTGGCGTTCGCCGCGTCCGCCCGGCGATGAAGTCGCTGGGCTACAGAACAGCGCCAGATAAATCCGGCTAGCCCCGCAGGGGCGCCGTTTCTAGCCGAGGGACTTCATCCCCCGGTGCTGGCGACAGACGAGAATCGCCCCGGGCCTATAACCGAATTATTTTATCAATGTTCATAACTCGAGCTCTTTAGGCGCAGGTCCCCAAGAGATTGAATTCATTCGGACTGCGCCTGTCGCCAGCCCAAGGCGTCGACTCAAGTCGATCTATTGAGCCCTGCGGGCTGAAGGGCGACCTGCGTCGTCTGGCCTGCCGACCGAAACAAGACGCACCTTTTCATTTTTCCCTTCGTGGCTTCGTAAAACTTCGAATTTTCGTGACCTTTTGAGGCATGAAGGCGAGTGCGTTGGCAGTTATGCAAAAAGACGTGAAACGCGTGTTTCTTCAGCAGATGAAGATAGTCACGCGCTCCACGCCTGAGAAGGTGGATATAGTTTGGATGACGCCAGAGGCGGGGTGAGCTGCGACCGGTCTGCGAATTCACGCCTGCTGGAAGTCGTAGAAACCCTCGGGCGGCGACCCGTCGTTCTCCAGATAATCCAGCAGCTCCTGGCGCGTCCGTTCGTAAAACGCAATGAGATCCTCATCCTCGCCCTTGAATTGCATGACGCCCTGCATCGAACAGGCCTCGCAACCACGCATGAACTTGTAGCTGCCGCTGTAACACTTGAGGCAATTGTTGATGCGGATCATCATCAGGATGAAGGCCAGGGCGTCAGGATCAGTCTCCGACAGTTGGGAGATGCGATCCACCAATTCAGCCCATTTTTCGCCGCGCAGGTTACGTAGTCTGGGCGTGACGGGGAATGGAAACAGGATTTCGGCTTTGGGATACATGGCGATTATGCGTCAGGGGATCAGATATTCCTCTTCGGGCTCCAACACGATGCAACCGGCGTCGGCTTCTTTGATGACTCGCTCCTGGAAGACTTTGGGATCGCTTTCGATGTAGGGCCAGGTGTTGTAATGAATGGGCAGCACCACTGCGGGCCTGATGAGTTGGACAGCCTTGATGGCGTCGTCCTGGCCCATGGTGAAGTTGTCGCCGATGGGCAAGATCGCCAAATCGACATTCTCGTCGGCCAGGAATTTCATGTCGTAGGTCAGCGCGGTGTCGCCAGCAAAATAGATGGTCTTGCCGCTGTTGAGCCGCAGCAAAAAACCGCCCGGATTGCCGCCATACGCGCCATCGGGCAGGGAGGAGCCGTGATGGGCGATGGTCATCTTGCAATAGCCGAAGGGGAATGTGTTGCCGCCGCCGATGTGCAACGGGTGGGTGCGCTCCACCCCCTGCTGGGCGAGCCAGTTGACGATCTCGAAATTGGCGATGACCAGGGCGTTGGTGCGCTTGGCGATATCGATCGCGTCGCCGACGTGATCGCCATGTCCGTGAGAGACGAGGATGAAGTCAGGATTGATCGCGTCCGCGCTGCTCTTGGCGGCGGGATTGCCGGAGAAGAAGGGGTCGATAACAATGTGGTGACCATCGCTTTTGATGCTGACGGTGGCGTGACCATGATAGATGACTTTAACGGGATTGACTGCCATAGTTTCACCTCCTGATAGTGGATGAAGGGGTGGGCGTGTTCAATAGGCGCTTGGTTACTTTGATTCAATTATACAACATGGTGCAAGGCGAAAATAGCAAGAAAGCCGCGTCCGCTCGATGAGCGACAACCCGGCTTTCAGAAAGTCGTTTCGGGAACGCCCGCGGGCGTTTTGCGCCTGGCCCCGAACAGCGTTTAGGCCGATGGCGGTTCAGGATGCGTCAGCGCCTTCGTCCTTTTGCTCTTTCCTGGGCCTGGGCTTGGGGCGAGGTTTGGCTTCGGCCTTGGTCTCGCCTTTGGCCTTGGCCGCGGCCGCTTTTTTGGCCTTGGCTTCGGCGGCCTTCTTGGCCCGGGCTCGCTTGCGCTCTTCCTTGATGCGCTTGGCCTCTTGCTCTTCCTGCCATGCGGCGGGATAAAGCGCCGCGTAGTAGCTGGTGGGCACCGAAAGCTCCTCCAGGTCCAAGATCAGGCTGGGGAAACGATCATAAACCGCCAGCTCATAGTCGTGATTCATCTTGATGGAGTCGAAGGGGCAGAACTCGGCGCACAGCCCACAGCTCATGCAAATACTGGCGTCGATGTAGAATTCCTTGGGGCGAGGAATAGGCTTGCCCTCTTTGGTCTGGTCGCGCACAATCCAGATGCACTGGGAGGGGCAGACCTTGCTGCAGATGCCGCAGGCGGTACAGCGCTGCTTGCCGGTTTCCTCTTCGTACACCAGCATGGGGATGAATCGAAAGTTCTCGGGAAGCTGGCGTTTTTCTTCAGGATACTGGATTGTGAAAAGGCCCTGCACTTCCGGAGGCTGCTGCAAAATCTTGCCAGCCGGCGTGTCGATGGAGTTGATATAGCGGCTGGGCACGCGCTTGACATCGTCGGTGAAGGTGGTGACGGTGCGCTTGAGGGTAACGCCCAGGCCACGGATAATGCCACTTCCGAACATAGAATTGCGTCCTATGGGAGTAGATGAATGACTAATGACTAATGATTGAAGCTAAAACAATCAGCTCGCACAAGGTTTCAATCGTAACTGCTGTGGACGATAAGCTTTCGTCAATTTTTGTCCTCGCTAATGTAAACTCAACAGGCTTTGTTCATAAACAGATTAGCAGTTACCTTTAATCTTTAATTTTCGATCAATTGACTATCGGTCGGTCTCGCCCAACACGATGTCGATGGCGCCAAGAATGACAATCAGGTCAGCAACTTTGTAGCCGATGGACATGTGTTCCAGGGAGGTCAGGTTGATGTAGGAAGGCGCTCGCACATGATAGCGCCAGGGGTTGTCGCCGCCATCAGACACGATGTAGAAGCCCAGCTCGCCCTTGGGCGCTTCCACCGCGGCGTAGGCATCGCCTTTGGGCACGCGGAAGGAGTAAGCGGGCTTCTTGTTCATAATGGGGCCTTCGGGAATCTGCTCCAGGGCCTGCTGCACGATGCGGATGGACTGGCGAACCTCGCCCAGGCGCACCAGATAGCGGGCGTAAACATCGCAGCCATCGTTGGTGACGATGTCCCAATCGAAGCGATCGTAAATGCTGTAGGGGCGGGCCTTGCGCACGTCGTAGGGCACGCCCGAGCCGCGCAACATGGGCCCGGACATGCTTGTGGCGATGGCGTCCTCGGCTGAGAGATGCCCCACGCCAATGGTGCGCTCCATCACGATTTCGCTTTTGGTGAGATAGCGATCGAATTCATCCACCTTGCGGGGCAGACGGTTGAAAGCCAGCTCGCGGGCGGTCTTCAGCCAGTCGTCGGTCACATCCCGGCGCACGCCGCCAAAGCGCATGTAGTTGCACATCATGCGACTGCCCGATGCGGCCTCGAACAGGTCGAGGATCAATTCACGTTCTTCGATGGTGTACAGGGCCGGGGTGAAAAATGCACCCAGATCGTTGAGCAAAAAGCCGATAGTCCAGAGATGGTTCTGGATTCTTGTCAACTCGGCCATGATCACCCGCAGATATTCGGCCCGCTCGGGCGGCCTGGCCTTGTCGCCCAGCATTTTCTCCACCGCCAGCACATAGCCCAGATTGTTGGACATGCTGGAAAGGTAGTCCAGACGATCGGTGAAGGGGATGTTCATGATCCAGGTGTTGCGCTCACCGATCTTCTCGTGATTGCGATGCAGATAGCCCATCTCGGGCTCCAGCCCCACCACCGTCTCACCATCCAGGGCCGCGATCATGCGGAACACGCCGTGGGTGGAGGGGTGCTGCGGACCCATGTTCACCACGATGACGTCGGTCTCGATCTTCTCGCCGCCTTCTGGAACAGGACGTTCGTGGATCTTGGGCACAGGCGGCGCGGGCGGCGTGAATTTAGTCGGATCCCAGCCCCGAGGATAGTTGACGTTGTCGCCCCACGGCGCTCGATCTTCGCTCCAGCGATAATGGCCTTCGGGCCAGCGACTCTTGAAGGGCTTGTGATCCGCTTCGTAATAGGCTTCTTTCCAATCCTTGCGCATGGGATGCCCATGAAAGCCCTCCCACAGCAGGATGCGGCGCAGGCGGGGATGTCCTTTGAATTTGATGCCGAACAAGTCCCAGGCTTCCCGCTCCTGCAAATCTGCGCCCGGCCACACTAGGATGACGCTTGGCAGTTCGGGATCATCTTCGGGTAACCGCACCTTCATCATCAACTCATCACCGCCCTTCTTGGTATTGAAGAGGACATAGACCACTTCGAAGCGGTCCTCGGCGGTGCGGCCCGGATAGCCCAGGTAATCCACAGCATGTAAAGAGGAAAGAAAATCATACCCTTCTTCATTGCGCAGATAAAGGGCGAAATCTACCAGTTTGTCCCGATCAACGATGACGCTGTGCTCGTCAGCATCCAGCACCGCCCCGGGCACCGCATCAGCATACGGCAAACTCTTGACAGCGACGGTTTCTTCAGCCATTAGTTGGTCTCCTCAGCAAGCGTAAAGCGTCGGATTTCTTCCGCCCGTTCCGGATCGAAGATATCCGGCCCCAACTGAGGGATGGGGATGATCTTGGGGGTTGTTTTGCGATACCAAGGCACGGTCTTGACGGACTGCCTGGCGATCTTCTCTTGCAATTTCATCAGGCCGTAAAGCAACGCTTCGGGCGTGGGTGGGCAGCCGGGCACATAGACATCCACAGGGATGATTTTATCAACGCCCGAAACCACGTTGTAGCCATCCTTGAAAGGCCCACCGCTGGTGGCGCAGGCGCCCATGGCCAGCACATAACGGGGCTCGGCCATTTGATTGTAGAGCCGGGCGATGGTGGGAGCCATCTTCTTGGTCACCGTCCCCGACACGATCATCAAATCCGCCTGACGTGGCGAAGCGCGCATCACTTCCATCCCGAAACGGGAAAGATCATAACGGCCCGCTGCAGTGCTAATCATCTCGATAGCGCAGCAAGCCAGACCGAACAACATAGGCCACAAACTATTCTTGCGGCTCCAGTTGTACAGAAAATCCACAGTCGTCAAAAAAACGTTGTTTTTGACTTCTTCAGGAACTTGATTGTCGTTTGCCATACCCTTTTTTCCTTTTTGGGATTTGGTAGCGTGAGGGCGATAAGGGCTTTGAATAAAAGCTTTGTCGATAATTTTTTGGCGCCCAGGCAACCTTCACAGTGATCATGCTGTCGTAGCATGGCATTTGAAATAGCGCCAAGAAGGTTTTTGACGCAAGCACGCTGATTATAACAGCCCATAAAGAAGGGTGTCAAGGTGATGTAGCCTACAAACTATCGATGGGCGCGGTTCTGTTTTGACCAGGACGCGGACGAACGCGCAGCCAGCGATCGCGGGGCCTGTTCAGAAAGAGCCGAGCCTGTCAAGGGGCAAAGGCGGGGTTTGCCTTCGACTTGCGAAGCCCTTGACGGGCTCAAGCTTTCTGATACAATCGGCACAGGCTGGCTGGGCTACAGCCTCTGAACTCCCCTTATGGTAAAGCTCTTTCTTCTTCCTGATATAAACATATTTGACTCCACTGCAAAAAGTCATTTCACCACGGAGACACGGAGGACACGGAGAAAATAGTGGTAATTCACAGAGAAATTCTTCTCCAAATCTCACCTTTTTCTTCCTCCGTGCGCTCTGTGCCTCCGTGGTGAAGTTTTTCAGTACATCCATATTTCAGGACTTGACAGATATGTAAACACTTACTGCCCACTGAGCCGCCCGTCCAGGCCCAGCTCGGCCGCAATGCCCTTCATCGCCTCCAGCACCAGGGCGATGTGATCGTTCAAATCCTCGCCCAGGGCCTCGACGTTGTGTGCGATCTCGTTGCGATCGATGGCCGCGGTGAAGCTCTTGTCCTTCCACTTCTTCTTCACCGATTTCACCTTCACATCCCGGATATCCTTGCTGGGGCGCACCAAGGCCGTGGCGATGATCAACCCCGTGATCTCGTCGCAGGCCCGCAGCGCTCGGGCCATCAGCGTCTCGGGCTCCACGCCCATGTGCTCGGCGTGGGCGGCGACGGCGTGAATCAGCTCCGGGGGCCAGCCCCATTCCTCGAACAGGCGTAGCTCGGTGCGGGGATGGCCATTGACCTCGTCAGTCATATCGGGCCAGCGCTCGTAGTCCATGTCGTGCACCAGGCCGGTGACGCCCCACAGCTCCTCGTCCTCGCCGTACTTGCGGGCGTA
>JALXAF010000260.1 GCA_026992375.1 Anaerolineae bacterium | reverse complement strand
GGCGATGACTGGCGCGTGCATTACGTTTTCTTCGCCCGACGCGGTTTCACCGACGCGGCCCGGGCCTATGCCGAGGCGCCCGGGGCCATGCTTGTGGATTTACCCCTGCTGGAGGCGGGGTTGAGATCGGATGCGGTTCAAAGCTGATTTTTGTCACATAGACGAAATTCACGGTTATTGTCGCAATAGTTGCACCAAGTTGTCACGGGTCAACAAATCGATATCCTGCTCTCGCTCCAAGAAGGGGCGCACGTCGGAAAGCACGCGCTCCCAAGAAGCCCCCTGTAAACGTTTTTGCACCAGCACCCGCCAGTTTTCCTCAGTCGCTTCCTCGCCTGTCCAACCGGTTTGGCGCAAGGCGTTGTTGAGCAAAACCAGGTTGGGCGCTGGCCAATCCGCATCGCTCAGATACCACATCAGATCATAGACATCCCGGCCTTTCAGATACGGGCGTTGCAGCAAGGCGTGGAGTTTGCCTGCCAGCAGCGAGGCCCGATCATAATGTTGCAGATGCAGCAAGACGTTTTGTCGCCGCACCAGCGTGTCGGTCAGGCCCGCGCCCGGCGGCGAGTTCGTGTCTACCTCAAGTTTGATAGATAGCGTCTCGGTGGGATGGGGAGAGAGTCCCAGCTCATACAAAAGGCCGGGAAATTTGACCATGGCTGCGTGCACCACTTTACGGTCATTGACCTTGATATCGATGGCGTAGGCCTCCGCCGCGAAGACGCTGCGAACGGCGCGCAGATAGGCGCGAAAGTCATAGCGCTCCTGTTCGCGCTCCAGCGCGAAATCCAAATCCTCGGAAAATCGGGGCAGCGAAAAAAGAAAGCGCAAGGACGTGCCGCCGAGGAAAGCCAGACAGAGCATGGCTCCTTGACGTTGAAGTGCCTCGAGCATACGGGCCTGGAGATATTCACGCACCAGATTGCGGGCGTGCAATGGCGTGGGGGCGGTGGCAATCAGTGATTGGAGATAGGGCTTCATAAGGGTACGAACATCTCCTGTTCGGTCTGATGCAGGCATTCGAGATTGCGCAATGCCCGATGCAGCTTCGGCGACGCCATACGCTGCACGTAGGCGGCCAAACGCTCCCAATCCAACGTATCCAGATTTTGCAGGCGCAGCTCCTGGAGATATTCCAGAGTGTCGCCGCCGGGATGCAGGTGAATCAAATCGAGCAGAGCTTTTTCGGGTGTGGCCACAAAGGCTGATTGCTCCTGCCCCAGAGGCGTCAACTCGAATCCGAACCAGAACGCGTTTTTGACGTGGCGGAATTCGAATCGGCCCAGGCGCGTCTGCCAACGCCGCGGCCGGCCCGTGGTGACGCTGGTGGTGACGGGCGTGAATTCAGGGATAAGCCCGTAATGCGCTAGCACGGATTGCAGGCTGACATAGGATGGCCGCAGCAGATAGTTGGCAATGAGAAAGGGGTGGGGAGACGTCCGCTGATATGGCGAAGCCAGCGCATATAGCCCCCGGCGCAACTGGATTAGCTTGCCCCCTCGCCCCCAACGGCTCAATTGCAATCGCACAGCGTCGGGCGAGACATCGCCCGCCAGCAGAACATCCGTGGTGAAGAGTGGCTCGTTGCCGACCAATAAGAGCAAATCCTGGAATTTCATGGCTTTATCTTA
>JALXAF010000259.1 GCA_026992375.1 Anaerolineae bacterium | reverse complement strand
CGGGCGATTTGATGCGGAAAGGACGATCTCGGTAGAGCGCGCAAAAGGTGCATGTGTTGAAGGAACAGCCCTCGGTGGCTTGCAGCACCAGGGCCTGATACTGGTCGGGCGGCAGGATGCTGATGGGACGATAGACCTGGTGGAAACGTTGCACATCGGCCTGGTAGTCGAAGGCCAGAACGCTTGCCAGCATCAACGACACATCCCCGGTTTCAGAAGAACGCTGCTCACCGCCCCCTGAATACTGCTTACTGAACACTGAATACTGATCACTGATTACTTCCAAATCCCCCCGCATCTTCCCCAACAGCGTCGCAATCTCCTCCTCACGCAGCCATCGCCGCTGCCGCCGGTTGCGCTCATCCCGCCAGCGGGCCAGCACCCGGCCATCCAGCCCGCGGCGATAGTTGACGCCATGATCGAACGCGCCATACAGCCGCCCGGACCGATCGAACGTGTAGATCAGCAGCTCATCGATGCTGATGGTCAGGGCTTCGGCGTTGAGGCGGATGTGGACGGGCCGGGAATCGGGGAGAGTGAAGCGAAAATGGGGCATAGAGCGTTGTCAGCGCCCGGCGGTTGGGCGGGCATGGGGGTTGGATATTGGGTATTGGGTATTGTGAGCTCAGCCGCTTTCGTCTTTGAAGATGAACCAGCCTTGCTGACTGAAATCCCATTGATTCGCGACTGCCAAGGTCATTTTCACTCGAATTAACCTGACGGGTTTGAGCGGAAAAAGACGACCAACTAGCACACGTTAGCAGTTACATTGTTTCAAGAAAAAACGCCCCATCCATAAAAGGAGGAGCGTTTCGTCTTGAGATTTTTGCGCAGGTCTCAGGCCGCGGTGACAGCCACAGCTTCCTTGAGCTTTTGCAGCATCATGGGCTCGGGCACAGCGCCTTCCTGATGCACGTCCTCGTTGATGACGGTGCGAGGCACGCCGTAGACGCTGTATCGATTGGAGAGATCGGGGAATTCCATCGCCTCGATCATGTCCGATTTCACCCGGGGGCTGACAAAGGCGAAATGATGCGCCATCATCACCGCGCGGGGGCAGTAGGGGCAGGTGGGCGTGATGAAGACCTGCATGTGCACGTCCTGGTCCAGGTTCTTCAGGAACTCCAGGGTCTCGGGCATCAGTTGCATGTCTGCGCCATTGCTGCCCACGGTGTTCAGGGCGTCCAGCAACGACATGAATTCGTAACCGCTGGGGATGCCATAGAAGCGGATGCCGTAATCGACGTCGGGCTCCTCCCCGCGACCGTCAGCGACGACCACAATGGCGGGAGCTTTGTCAAGACCATACAGATCGACGATAGCTTTATCCTGTTCGAGGTCGTATGTTTCCACAGAAATTTGCGGGGAAAGTCCGGCCAGCTCCTCGGCCAGCATCTTGACCTCGTTGCAATACATGCAATTATGCTGCGTGGTGACCACGATCATTTTGACCGGACGGGTGATTTTCTGCTCGAATTGTTGCTGTACAGCTCGGGCGTCATCAGGGCTCAGAAGAGGCATAATCAATTACTCCTTATTTTCAACTCAGTTCGAGAAAGATTGCTTGCGATAAAAAAGGCTGACGCAAGCGCGCACGCGCCAACCTTTGACTTTCAACCGGATTATTAGATGTATTGGAATCGATAAGGGTTACACGCTCAGATCACCCATTCTCTCGCTATCGCAAGATGAGGGGAAAGAATTTGCGTTGAGGCAGTAGAATGACATCCGCCTGACTCTCGCGGCCGCCCACCGCATAAACAGGCCCGGTCACGCCCGCCCCGACAGGCGGCCGGGCGGTCACGATGTAGGCTCCCCAGGGAACTTCCACCCGATAAACGCCGGAGGCGTTCGTTGTTGCGTCCGCCACCCATTCGCCCGAAGGATAACGATAGAAGCCGATGACGACGCCGGATTCCATCGCGGCGTCCCCCGCGACGTTTCGCAGCGAACCCGTAATGATCGCAGTCTGATCGAGGGATTCAATGGCGCTGCGGGCGTTGACGACGCCCCAGCCGAATCCGTTATTGGGCACGGCGTCAGAGGAATCGCCGCCGCAGCCCTGGTTGGATGTGCGCGGGTCCGCGGTGCGGGCGATGATGGCGCGCAGCATGTCGGTCTGACCTTTCAGCGCGGGCTCGGCCGACATCAGCAACGCGGCCACGCCTGCGACATGAGGCCCGGCCATGCTGGTGCCCGACGAGCGACCGTATCGATTCCCCGGGATGCTGGAGAGCACATCCACGCCCGGGGCGCTGACATCAGGCCCGATGCGAGTGACGCCATAAACCACCGGGCCGCGGCTGCTGAAGGAGGCCAGCCCATCGTTGCTGGTGGTGGCTCCCACAGTGAAAGCCCGGGGATAAATGGCGATGGGTTCGCGGATGGTGCTGCAGGCGGAGCCGTTGTTGGTGGCCGAGGCTACGACCAAAATCCCCGCCGCATCCGCCGCATCCAGCGCCGGCTCGATGATCGCCAGCTTGTCGGGCGTGCAGCCTTCGCTCTCCGGGCAGCTCCACGAATTATTGATGACGTCGGGGGCTTTGGTCGGGTCGCCATCAGCAAAGGGATCGCCGCCAATGGGCCAGGGAGCGACGAACCACTGAAAACATTCGATGTAGGTGGATGGGCGTCCCCATCCTCGCTCCATGTTGCGACAGGCTATCCATTTCGCGCCCGGCGCAACGCCGATGGGATGCGCCGCGGCCGCGGGCCAACCGGCGTCATCCTGAGACAAATCGTTTCCGGCCATGGTGCCCATGGTGTGCGTGCCATGCCCGTAATCGTCGCAAGGCTCGGGCGAATCCAGCCCGCAGGGATTGGAGCCGGAGAGATGGGGATCGATTTCGTGGATGGCGTCATGCCAGTTGTAATCGTGATTCGCGACGCTGGTGGCGGCGTCGTAGCCGCGATAGCTTTGTTTGAGCGCCGGGTGCCGCCAATCATAGCCGGTGTCCTGCCCCCCAATAACCACGCCCGCGCCTGTGACGCCCTTGTCCCACGCCCAGGAGGCGTTCACCCGGCCCACGCCCCAGGGCAGAGGCCCGTCAACGGTTTGGGACAGAAGCGGCGTTCGAGGTTCGGGCCCCACGCCATGAAACGCCTCGTTGGCGAACACCCGCCGCACCTGCGGAAAGCGCAACAATCGGGCCAGCAGCCTCTCATCCACCTGCACCCGAATGGCGTTCACCGCCCAAAAGCGCTGATAAGTCGCGCCCGAGCGATCAAGTTCGGCAAGGAGCGGCGATTGCGTCTTTTTCGCTGCAACGCGAAGCGTTCGATGCACCCAGCGCCCGCGGGCGGATTTATCGGGCAGGGCGTAGGCCGGGCTGAGATCGGGCTGGGGCAGTTGGATGATGACGTCCGCCTGACCCCGGGCGTCCAACTGAGTCCACACCTCGAGAGCCACCCGCGAATCGGGCGCTGCGCTGGCTGGATTGACGGCCGCCGCCAGCAAAGCAACGGCGGCAATGACAAGAAGGAAGAGTGTCGTCTTTCGTTTCATTTCAACCTCGTTAGAGAGTGTGGCGTCTTTGTGTGGCAAGGATAAAAGACAACCATCAATGGATGACTGCCTCCATTTCCAGTTTTTTATGAAAAGCAGACCGGATTCTTATGTGCATGACGACAAAAGGCTCCACTTCTATGCTGTCAGCGAATCTTGCAGCCACACAATCGACTGCCGAAAATCCAGTTCCATCGATACAAACAGAAACGCCTCTGCGGACTCATAAGGGACGCCCAGAGGCGTTCCGTCCGATTACCCGATGATTTTCAATCTGGCGAAGGAGGCCAGCAGTTTCTTGACGCCCTGGCGGGGAAAGGCCACGATGACTTCCACATCGTCGCCCGCGGGCAGGGTGGCGATGACCGTGCCCTCGCCGAACTGGGGATGTCGCACCTTCATGCCTGATTTGTAGGGCGTGCCGTCATCCAGCAAGTCATCCAACGTGGGCTTTTTCTTGCGGCCCCGCTCGTAACCGCCCCAGCTTCCCGCTCGCTGGCGGGCGCTGGCGGGCTGCTCTCTCTTGCCATTGGTGATGAGGCGACGGGGAATGTCCTTGAGAAAACGGGAGGGTTCAGAAAGCTCGCTGCGGCCCCAGGTGGCCCGACGAAATGTGTGCAGCAGATAAAGCCGGTTTTTGGCCCGGGTCATGCCTACATAAGCCAGCCGCCGCTCCTCTTCCATGCCATCGGGGTCTTCGAAGCTGCGGCTGTGGGGAATGAGCCCCTCCTCCACGCCCGTGAGAAACACCACGCCAAACTCCAGCCCCTTGGCCGCGTGCAGGGTGAGCAGGGTGGGCGCGTCGGCCCCGGCCTCGTAGTCGTCCACATCGCTGACCAGCGCCACCTCCTCCAAAAACGCGTCCAGCGCGGTTTCCACTGGCAGATCGTCATAAGCCTGGCTGACGGTGCGCAGCTCCATGATGTTGTCCCAGCGATCTTCGCCCTCGTCGCTGCCATCCCGCAGCCATTCCTGATACCCCGATTCGGCCAGAATGCGATCCATGAGCTGTGCGGGCGTGAGCTCGGTTCGGGCGTCGATCCAGTCTTGCAGCATGGCGTAAAAATTCATCAGGGCCTTTTTGGTGCGCCCGCTGAATGGCTGCACCGCCACCTTTACATTCCCCAGCGCGCTGGAATCGCCGCCGATGATGCGCAGCCCTTGATACATGCTCACGCCCAGGCCGCCGCTCCACGCAGCCAGCTTGTTCACCGTGGTCATGCCAATGCGCCGGGGCGGGGTGTTGATGATCCGACGCAGGCTCACATCGTCGTCGGGATTCTGCACCACCCGCAGATACGCCATCACGTCTTTGATCTCTTTGCGGCTGTAAAAACGAGTGGCTCCCACCAGACGGTAGGGCATGTTGCGGCGCAGAAAGGCTTCTTCGATGGCCCGGGACTGGGCGTTGGTGCGATACATGATAGCCACGTCGCCGGGCCCGGCCTCGCCCGCCTTTTTCAGACGCAAAATTTCATCGATGATGTAATCGCCCTCTTCCTTCTCGTCGTAGGCTTCGTACACGACGATTTTCGGGCCTTTGCCGCGGTCGGTGAACAGCTTTTTGGCCGTGCGGTGGCGGTTGCGGCTGATGACAGCGTTGGCCGCATCCAGGATGTTTTGGGTGGAGCGGTAATTCTGTTCCAGCAGGATGACCGCGGCGTCGGGATAATCCTTGCGAAAACGCTCGACGTTGCGGAAATCAGCGCCGCGGAACGCGTAGATGGATTGATCTTCATCGCCCACCACGAAGATGTTGCGATGTGCGCCCGCCAGCAGCTTCACCAGTTCGTACTGGGCGGTGTTGGTGTCCTGGAACTCGTCCACCATGATGTAATCGAAACGATGCTGGTAGTAATCCTGGATATCGGAATGTTCCCGCAACATAACCACGGTTTTCATCAGCAGATCGTCGAAATCCAGGGCGCTGCTCAGCTCCAGCAATTTCTGATAACGTTCGTAGATGCGGGCGACCATCTCATCCCAATAGGTTTCGATGGGATATTTGGCCGGGGGCAGCAATTCGTTTTTGGCCCGG
Organism: Anaerolineae bacterium; assembly: GCA_026992375.1. Lineage (GTDB taxonomy): Bacteria > Chloroflexota > Anaerolineae > J102 > J102 > M2005. The sequence goes on along the minus strand of JALXAF010000259.1, from coordinate 332 downwards.
GAGATAGCGCTGAGAATGGGCCGCGGGCGATTGCGCTTGTCATCCAGGTTCAGGTCTTTTAGCGCCTGTTTGATCACCTGCAACTGATCGTCGGTGTCGAAGATGACGTAGCGGGGGTTGAGTCCGATCTTTTCGGCCTGGATGCGCAAAAAGCGGGCGCAGATGCGATGAAAAGTGCCGATGCTAAGCCCTTGCAGGCCCGCGTCCATGCCCATCAGAGCCTGAGTGCGCTCTTTCATCACCTGGGCGGCTTTGTTGGTGAAGGTGACGGCCAGAATGCGATAGGGCGGCGCGCCGATTTCGTCGATGAGGTAGGCGATGCGGTGGGTGAG
>JALXAF010000258.1 GCA_026992375.1 Anaerolineae bacterium | reverse complement strand
TAATCAGTGATCAGTTATCAGTAATCAGTGGAATTCTGCGAAGCATCTGCGAAAATCTGCGTTCTCATTTTCATCGGTATCGGCGCGGGCTTGCCCGCCGTGGGACTGTTTTGAAAATAGATATCACGCAAAGACGCCAAGGCGAAAAGGGAAAAAGAAGCAAAGAATCCTTGACAGCTTTTGCGCCTTTGCGTGAGATTTTACGTCATTTCGAGGGAGCGAAGCGACCGAGAAATCCCCTTGCAGACGAGAAGATTCCTCCCCCCTTCGGTCGTCGGAATGACGTAACGAGGGATTTTCGTTCGTTATGTGGTGAGCTATCGCTCATGGCGACTGTCTCGTCTGTAACGTTTTTGCCCCGCCCGCTCTCTAACTATCAAGCGTTGTCCGACAACGCGTCGTCGGTTTTTGCTTTTTCTCAATCCCATAAATGAGGCGTATCATGCTCGAAACTCTGAAACCCGAAACTGAATCCCGCGAATATCCTCTGGAGCTAACCGGACTGGAAGACCCGATTCACATGTGGCGGCGACTCATCGCGTATCTGGGCCTGGAAGATGAAAATGCCATCGTGGCGATGCGGCGCACCTCTGAAACGCTGCTCAGAGACGCAGCCGATTTTGTGGTGGGAGCCTATGACTATCTGGCTTCTTTCGACGAAACCGCTTCTATCCTGGGCTGGGAGCAGGAGATGGATGAGGAGCATCTTGAAGAGCGACGTCAGTTTTTCGCCACCTGGATGGCCCGCGCTATCGGCGTCGATCTCAGCGACGAATTCGCGCGCTATCTCTTCGATGCCGGCATTCTCCATGCCGGTCACGGCCCGCGCGGCATCCACACTCCGCCTCAGTGGGTGATGGGAGCCATCTCGATGGTGCAGGCGCATTTCGCGGAGCGCATCCTCCACTACGGCCACGATCGAGAACTGGCAGCGGTCGCCATTGGAGCATGGGACAAGTACCTGATGCTGCAAAATTATCAGATGCTGGCCGGATATCAGGTGGCTCTCAAGGTGGATGACGGGCCGCTAACGGCCACAGTCAAACTCTATGGCAAGTTGCAGGCCATGGCCGAACTCGAGGAGCAAACAGTCCACTTTCACAGCGACGAAACCCTGGGCGACGTCTTGCGCAAGTTCTTCAACTACCACCCGGTGCTGCGCGAGGAATTCTTCGAAGTGGCCTGGCGAGCGCCCGAAGATGAAGTGGAAGCTACCTGGGCCACCGACTTCGAGAAGGTCTATGTGCCGCGTCAGGGCCCCTACTGGCGCATCCTGCTCAACGGCAAGGAAGTGCGTTACAGCGGCGGCTTCGATCAGCCCCTCAAGCAAGGGGACGTCATCGCACTCTTCCCGCCCGGACGATAACAAGCAGCAGATCGAAGATCGGAACAGAGCGATCTCGTCATTCAACGCCCTCTGTTTCGTAGATAGAACGCAGATGACGCAGACAAAGCTGATCTGCGCAGATAAAAACAGATAAAACCAAAATAATCTGCGAAAGTCTGTGTGCATCAGATGTGTCTACGTTCCATTTTCATGTTTCCAACCGAGATCAAACGCCCCCGCCTCATTCTTCGCCCCACCATCACTCCCTTTCCCCCTCTTCCATCATGCCCGACAACGCCGCGTTTTCTCGCAAATACGCCTTCTTCGCCCTGCTGATCCTCGCCCTCGCCGGATCGGCGGGGTCTTTTTTGCGCTTTGGTCTGGTCTATGGCATCCCGCCAGGCTGGGGACAATTCCATAACATCATCCACGCCCACAGCCACACCATGTTTGGCTGGACGATTCTGGCGCTGATGACTCTCATCTGGCAGCGCCTGCCCGCATACACCGGCAGGCCCTTGCCCAGGGGCGTGCGCTGGCAGATGGCCGCCACCCTAACCTTCTCTCTCCTGCAGTTGGCCGCGTTCTGGCCCAACGGCTACGGCGTCACCCGCATCGGTTCGGCCGAACTGCCCCTGGGCGCTATCAGCGCCGGGCTTGCAGGCCTGACCTGGTTCTGGTTCATGGCGCTTTATTGGCGGGCCACGCGCGACATGACGCAGCAACCACACGCCATGAAGCTGTGGAATTGGGCCATCGTCCTGCTATTCATCGCCAGCATGGGGGCTATGGCCGAGCCGGGTTTGATGGCCATGAGCATCGAAAACAACTTCATCAAACATCTCTTCCTTCACCTATTCCTGGATCTGTTTACCACGGGATGGCTGCTGTTGGCAACGTTTGGCGCCATCATCGCTTATCTCGAAGACAGAGGGTCCATGGTGGATCTACCTTCGGCGAAACTCCTGGCGCTATTTATTCTCCCCACCTTTTTGCTGGGCATGTCCCCCGATCTGCTGCAGTCATGGCTGTTCTGGGTGGCTTCTGCGGCGAATCTGGTGGTGGCGAGCCTGGTGGCGATTTATCTTTATCGCTTTTACCTGCGGCGGGATGATCTGCCCCTGCTGGTGAAGTTCGGATTGTTGGGATTGCTCGTGCAGATCGGCTCCGCCCTGCTGATGATCATCCCAGGCGTTTGGGCCTGGGGCGCGGGCACGCTGCGCATCTTTTATCTGCACGATATGCTGCTGTTGTGGACTTCCAGCGCATTGCTGGGGCTGCTCATCGCCCGCTTCGGCAACCTCAAATCGGCTTGGCGGAGCTGGACCGAATGGCTGTGGATGGGCGGCGTAGGCGTTATGTGGCTGGCGCTGCTGCTTGGAGGTTTCGTGCAATGGTTGCCTCTTTCGGGCCGCAGCTTGCTGACCATTGCAGCCTGGGCCAGCGTCTTCATCGTATTGGCGGCATTCATGGCGCTGAGGTCGTTTATGCCCTTCGATAAATGCCGGGCGACTGAGTAAAGATGCGTCCAAAAATCACTTTCCTTCCCCATCCAGGTCGTCAGAGTTTTGCCTCCTTTTTCCGTCAGTCACTTTGATCTTTTCCTGGGAAGGAATCTGCTGGTTGGCAGAGGATTTTTCATACGAGAACGACATCTCCCGGGTTACGGGGAATCAGGACATCGCGGTTCATTGAGCGATCTCGTTGGGGAGCGCACAGCCGAAAATCTGTCGCATTCGCGTTCTCTGGAGAGAATCTCTCGGACGGATGATGCGCAAATTCAATTAGCCGAGGATAGAGTATGCAACAGCCGCCAGAGCAATCAATCGACGTCAGGGATGACCAAATCGATAGCCACCGTGATAACGCTTATGATGATGCTGGCGAAAAACGCAGTGAAAAAGCCGCCCAATGCGCCTTCGATCTGCAGGTATTGGGGCAGAAAAGCAGCGGTCAACATCAACATCAGGGTATTGATGACTAAAACGAACAATCCCAGCGTAAGTATGACCAGCGGGCAGGTGAGCAGTTTGACGATTGGCTTGATGATGGCGTTGATCAAACCAAAAACCAGAGAAACTAGCAGGATGCCCGGAATGCCGCCCATGATAGCCATGCCCGGCATGATCAAAGCGGTCAACCATATAGCCACGGCGATGATAGCCCATCGGATCAATAGTGATTTCATAAGCTCCTCCTTGGGGTGAAAAAGGGTCTGGTTCACTTTTGGTTATGGGGAACCTGACAAATTCTGCCAGATCTTTCGCAACAGGATAGCAGATATTCGGTGTTTGGTATTCGAATCACCCCGGAACAGGGGCAATATACACCATATCCAGTATCCCACAGCCAATTTGGAAAGCTTCAAAACGTCTATCTTGAACCATGCCGAGAACAGGAACGGGATCAGCAGAAGCCGAAGGCTTCCCTGTATCTGATCCCGTTTTTGTGCAGGCGTTACCAGCCTCGATGCGCTATCTTTTCCTCTTCGGCCATCGATTCAACAGTGCGTCCGACCATCGGCTCGCCCAAATTGCGGCTGACCTCAGCCAGGATGCCTGCGTCGGTGTAATGGGTGACAGCCTTGACGATGGCCGCGGCCCGCTTGGCGGGATTGCCGCTCTTGAAGATGCCGGAGCCAACAAAAACACCATCCACGCCCAATTGCATCATCAGCGCTGCATCTGCGGGCGTGGCGATGCCGCCCGCAGCAAAGTTGACCACGGGCAGTCGTCCCATCTCAGCGGTCATCTTCACCAGATGGTAGGGCGCACCGATGTTTTTGGCGAAGGTGAACATCTCCTCGGGCGCCATGGTTTGCAATTGGCGGATAGCCCCCAGCACGGTGCGGGCGTGACGCACAGCCTCCACAACGTCGCCAGTGCCAGCCTCGCCTTTGGTGCGGATCATGGCCGCGCCCTCGTTGATGCGTCGCAGGGCTTCGCCCAAATTCCGGCAGCCGCACACAAAGGGAACTTTGAAATCCCATTTGTTGATGTGGTTCTCCTCGTCGGCTGGGGTCAGCACTTCGCTCTCGTCAATGAAGTCCACGCCCAGATATTCCAGTATCTGCGCCTCGACGAAATGGCCAATTCGCACCTTGGCCATGACGGGAATGGTCACGGCGTCCATGATCTCCAGGATCTTCTCGGGGTCGCTCATGCGGGCCACGCCGCCTTCGGCCCGAATGTCGGCGGGCACGCGTTCCAGAGCCATGACCGCGACCGCGCCAGCCTCTTCGGCGATGCGGGCCTGTTCGGCGTTGGTCACATCCATGATCACGCCGCCCTTGAGCATCTCCGCCAGGCCAGATTTAACGGTGAAAGTGCCTGTTGTCGCTTCCATAATAACTTGAATTCCTCCAGGGTGTATTTTTGTCTTTTATTGAGGTAACGATAAGCAAGCGGATTATAAACGCGCTGCTCTTTTTCTTTATTGTACTCCTTTTGTCATCTTTTCGTCCAGTAATGAGATAATCTCGTCCCACTCTCTTTGCAGAAGCCTGCGTTTTCTTGCGATTATCTGCCTTGCATTATCATCTCTCCCCCCAAGATCAGCAATGAGAGTTCGAACATTCCTAAAATTGTTGACAGAGGGTCACGCGGGGACTAGAATGAGGCGCTATGAATGAGTATCGCAATCATCTCAGCGTCACCACCTGGATAGTGCTGGCTTCGCTGACATTCGGCGCCTTGATCTCCTTTCCGGAACGAGTGTATTCCATCACCGTGTTCGGCTCCCCTATTGATTTCCGATTTTCATCGTCTTTTCTGGCCGGATTGGTGGCTTTGGCCACTACCTGGGCGGGCACCGAGGCGGCCTTGCGCACGCATCCACAAAAGCGCTTGTTGCGCCACACCTACAGATTCTGGAGTCTTCCCACAGCCATTGTACTGACGGGCGCTGTGCTACTCGCCTCGATTCAGGCCGAAAGCTTCTGGTTGATCATTCTAGGCACGACGGGCGCGGCATTGGCCGCCAGCATCGCGGGCGAGTATCACACAATGGATACCAATGCGCCCGAGTATGGCCGGGCCCGATTGCTGCTTAATGTCATAGCGTACGCGGTGGCTGCGCTGGCGTTCATCCTCATCTATCTTTCCCGCAGCCGCTCGCTGATTTCAGCAACGATCATCGGTCTGACTGCGGGCCTGCTGGCCATGGATTTGCTGCGCGGGAGCCAGGCTCGGATGCTACAGGTGTTCCTCTACAGTGGCCTCATCGCCCTGGTGCTGGCGCAATTCACACTATTGCTCAATTACTGGCCATTTCCGTCGGTGCGAGTGGCGTTGACTCTAATGGTCGGATTTTATCTGCTGGTGGGCATGGCGCAACAGGCCCTGCGAGGGGACATTGGCCGCAGGCGAGTCATCGAATATCTGCTTATGTTTATCGTGGCCGTGGCGGTTATCTTCCTGTTTTTTAGATAGACTTTAGTTTCCGCTAAATGCGAACGTGACAAAAGCGGCTGAATGGTACATCCTTATGAGAGCCACTTCCGGAGACACTCATAAGGAGCAAACCATGTCAACCGCTGTACAAACCATGATACACGTA
>JALXAF010000257.1 GCA_026992375.1 Anaerolineae bacterium | reverse complement strand
GAGTCAGCGATGTAAGCGCCGTGAAAGCGAAGACCATGGGCGAGGTGAAAGTGGCATGGCCCTTGCGCAGCGTGGCGAGCAGGCTGAGGATGACAATCGCCAGGGGGATGGCGCTGAGGAAAGCGACGAGGGAGAAGAAAAGATTCATCCACGCCCACTGCTCGCTGGTGAAGGTGTGCACGCCCCAGCTCAACGCCATGAGCACGGTTAGGGAGATCATGGAATGCTGCACGCCCTTGCGTCCCACGATGGGCCGGCGCGCAAAGGTCTCGATGATGTCAGCCACGATCCCTACCGCGGGCAGCAGCATCATGTACACCGAAGTCTGAGCGAATATCCAGAAGCTTTGCACCAACAGTTGAGGATTGAGATCGAGGCCATAATCCACATAGCCCAGCATCTGTTCTCGCAGGGTGGCGGTGAAGAAAATCCACACAAACATGAAAAAGGAGCCTGCGATGATGGCAATACTGACCAGGTAATAGCCCCAGATGGTGAAAGGCAACGCATCCCAACGCATTCCCTTCACCCGACGGCGATGAATGGTGACCAGCAGATTGAAAGCCATCAGAAAAACGGCAACCCCCACGATGAGGATGATGGCCAAAGCCGGAAGCACCCGAGAAGGAGTGTATTCGGTGGCGTAGGGAGCCAGGAAACTCCACCCGGTGTCGGAGCCGCCAAATGCCGCCTCCATCACAATGCCGCTGCTGCCGCCTGCGAAGATGTAGAAAGTCAGCAGGTTCAGTCGGGGGAAGGCGACGTTATCCGTCCCGATCATCAATGGCGCGATAAAGTTGCCCAACACGCCCAGCATCGCGGGCAATATGAACAGATACACCATCGCGCCGCCATGCAACGTAAACATGCGGGCGTAAATGTCCTGGAAGAGCTCCTGCTGCGGCGTAAACAACTCCAGCCGCAAGATCACCGCGGTGGCAATGCCAAAAGCGGCGAATCCGGAGATCACCATCAAATATAGAAACGCGATGCGTTTGTGGTCTGTAGAAAACAGCCAGGACCTGAATGAATAGCTGACATTCCAGTATGTCACTTTGGGGGCCGCGGCCGTGGCCGCAGACGGAGCGCCTGTCATATGTCACTCCTTTTCTCATAAAAATATATTGAAGATGAGTTGACGATGTTGAATCGCGGCGTTGCGATTCAGATAATGTGCAAAAAATTGCCCAACCAATCGTACCAAAATGCCGATTGTCTGAAATTGTCCAAAGTGGGGATATTTCCTACCAGATCGGCGTACCCCAATTGGAGCAGTAGAAGAAGAGCGATCGCTATCGATCGCCCTCTTTGTTTGCTATTGATTATGACCATTGGTGCTGCTGTCCACCATTTCTTCGGTGGGGGGAGGATTGTTCCCCTGGGTGCCGGTCAGTGAATCCAGCAACGAGCGGGCCTGATGCTTGCCCTCCTCGTCTTTGGAGATAGTGAGATAGACAGCTAAATCTGTGGCAGCAGCCTTTTTATCGCCTAACTCGATGTAGGCCACCGCCCGATTAAAGTAGGGAGCGGGCGCATTGGGGTTGATGGCGATACACTTGTTGAAGTCTTCAAGCGCAGCTTGCTGATCTTGCTTCAGCATATACAAAACGCCCCGATTGAAGTAGGCCGCCAGCAGGTTCGGATCCAACTCGATGGCTTTGTCCAGATCCGCTTTAGCTTCATCGAGCATCTTCAACCCCATATAGGCCCGGGCGCGATTGACATAGGTGGTCGCGTTGTTCGGATCCAGTTGCAAGGCTTTATCGAAATCTTCGGCTGCCTTCGCTGGCCGGGAAATCATAAGATAGGCGGTGCCGCGAGCGGCATAGGCTTGCGGGAAATGTTTGTCGAGTTCGATAGCCTTGTCGAAGTCATCAATGGCTTCGTTGATCTTCCCCTGATCTACATACACCAATCCCCGATAATAATGAGGAACGGAAGCGCCCTCGGGATTCGATGCGATGGCGACGGAAAAAGCGTCGAGTGCGCCCTTGACATCGCCCTGTTTCGCTTTCTCCAGAGCCAATTTGGTGAAATCATCCATAGGCAGCTCCGCGCCCTCAGCCTGAGGCTCGGGCGTCGATACGGCAGTCTCTTGAGCCGTCGTCGTTTCGGCGGATTTGCCAAAACCCGCCAGGTGGGTCAGCGCATACCAAACCCCCACCATCACAATCAACGCTACGCCGGCGGCAATCAGCCAACGCCACCAATCAGAAGATTGTTTTTTAGCAGTCGTTTGAGCCATAAGAAAAATAAATGTACCTTGCTATTGCAGAGCGAATTGATTATCAAAATTCGTAACTGCTAAGGTGGTTGGCCCCAATCGTCTTCTTTTGCCACGAAGACGCGAAGGAAACGAAGCGCGAAGTCATCAAAAAAGATTTTATCCGTGCTTTCTTCTGTCTATGTCAAGTAAACAGGGCTACATTAGCAGTTATCGAAATTTTAACAGAAAGTCTAGAAAATGAAAATCCGGGGAAAAGTGCGCAGTTCAGGCGTCTCCGTGCCTGAACTAGCGCCCTTTCTCCCCACAGGAAACCAACCGGTAGGCGTTGCGAGCGCCCACCGGTTTCGGTTTCCTGATGTGCAGAATGAATGTGTGGTCTTACTGTTTTGTTACTTCTTGAGAGCGAAAGCGACGCCGCCGCCAACGACCAGACCAACTAACGCGGCGATGAGCATCGCCACCCAGTTGCTGCCGCCTTCGGCGGGAGCGGGGGCCTGTTCGACGTTGGCTGCAGCTTTGGCTTTTTCAAGCTCAGACTCGAGATTCTTCTTCTCCATCTCGGCGGCCTGAGCCTTAGCCTCAGCCTCTTTCACGGCCGCCTGCGCTTCCGAAGCTTTGGCCTCGGCTTCCTTGGCCTTGGCCTGAGCCTCTTCCAGCTGCTTGATAGCGTCCTCGTATTTGGCGGCCGCTTCCTGATCACCAGAACTGACAGCGTCATGCACCATCTGATTGAGCATGTCGATATGCTCCTGATCCGTGGTGATCTTGCCGTACTTGGCGATCACGGATTCAGTCCAGAACGTCTCATCCGCCATATTCTGATGGCAGCCCATGCACAAACCGACGCGCTCCATGCGGGCGCGCTGATCATCGCTCAGAGGAGCGGACGCGGGCCAGTGGGTGCCCACCACCATCAACTGCTTGCCCGTTTCAGGATCAACAATCTGGCTGAGATCCTGAGTGAGGCCAGGCACGGGCTGGCTCTGATAACGGGCGTTGGAGGTGAGGACGTTGCCCTCGGCGTCCACCAGGTCCACGATAAAGCCCTGGTCATAGCCCTTCATGTACATGCCGCCGCCGATGCCGTAGCCCAAAGCCTTGGGATCGTTGTGGCAGGATTCGCAGGTGCGGGCCTTGCGGCCGGCCGTGTGCGGCTGCACCGGCGCCATGTCCAGAGCCAATGGCGCTTCTTCGCTGCTGGCGATGACGTTATGAGCGACGTTTTTGCCATCGGGCCCGACCACAGTGTAGATGACCTGGCAGCCAGGGATGAGCGGCGTGACGCGCCCTTCGCCGTTGACGCCCAGGATGGGATTTTCCCATCGCAGGTAGGAGCGGCCTTCCTTGGCTTTGCCGGGCGAGGTGATGCTCATATCGTTGAGACCGTTGGCCTGATGCGCATTGCCGCGCGCCACCCAGTCGCTATCCGACTTGCCTTCAGAGTAGTCCATGGTCACATGGCAGCCATAGCACTGGGGAGCCCAGTCGGAGTGACAGGAGTAGCACTCCATGTTCTCCATGTGCGCACCCACTTTGTCCATGGCCACTTCAGCGTCTTTGCTCTTCCAGGTGCCATCTTCCTTGATCTTCTTCAGCAGAGGCACTTTGAAATCGAGGCCGCTGGCGGAATGGACGATGACCTCATCGCCCTTCTTGACCACATTCTCGAAGGGATTGCCGCGAGTGGTCAGCAGGAAGCCGTCCTCGGGATCATACTCCGTGCCGAAGTAGGTCTTGTTGTCGGGCTGCTCCATGGCCAGACCGCGCTCGCCCTCCATAGGCTCGTGCAACAACTCTTCGCCATAACCCAGCGGCAGTTCCCACGGATATTGATCGGGGGTGCCGTGGCAGTCGGAGCATTCGATCTCGACCTGGGCCAGAGTGGTGGCGGGGATGTTGCCATCGCCGTGCATCTCGATGCTGGTGTGGCAGTCCTGGCACAACATGCCGCCTTCGGGATTCTCGGGCCGGCTTTCCATGGAGTGGTGCAGGTCGTCCTTGATGTAGAGGTACTTCTTGGTGTGCAGCTTGGGCTGGCCCATGCCGGTCTCATCAAAAGGCGTGCCATAGGGAAACTCCATGATGCCTTCGTAGCTCACGCCGATGCGCTTGCCGCGGTTATGGCAGGAGTTGCAGGTCTCGACCGGGATACCGGAGTAGGTGTGCCCGTTGACTGTGACCTTGGCGTCTCGAGTGGCCTGAATCTGGTGCGTCATCAGGTGGCCCGGCTCATCCTTGGGGATGGTGGGGTCATTGCCCTCGTAGAAGCCCTCATTGCTATAAGGGATGTGACACGAGGAGCAGCCTGTGCCGCGCCAGTCGCCGCGCTTGGTGCGGGGTTGCACGCCCACATGGCAGCGCTGGCACTGCTGACGCTGATAGGTGAACGCCGCTTTGGAGGGATCCTGCACAATTTCCTCGACCGTGGGATTCGGCATCTGCTCCACATGAGTGGGGAAATTGTCAGGGTACTGCTCGATGACCTTTTTCATGTATTCCTTGTACGTATCGGTGCCCGCACTGGGAACCAGGCCATCGGTGTCATCCAGGGTGTAGTTGGCGTAGATGGGCTTGCGATCTTTCTGCGCGCCCCAGGTCACCAGATTGCCCTGGATTTTACCCATTTCGGTGTTCATCAGCGCAGTCATCAGGCGCTCGGTGTAGCCGGGATGGCACTTGCCGCAGGTCTTGTCCGAGACCCAGATGCTGCCAGGATCGGGATAGAAATCGCCCGAGTGCGCAGCATCTTTGTCATCGGTGACCGTGGCGTCGCCGCCATGACAGGCGGTGCATTCGCCCATGGCCTGAATCTGCTGGAACATCAGCGTATCGGGCTGTCGAATGTTTTCGATACCCTCATGACAGGTGACGCACCCCTCGTGGTCACCCTGCTGATGTGGTGCGTTGGCGGGGCCTTCGGCGAATGCGACGCTGGTCAGCGCCATTGCCAGCAGCAACGCCATCGCAAGGATTATGAAATACTTTCGTTTCACTTGACTCCTCCCATTGGAATTCTATGATTTCCTAAGGAATGGCGGTTCGGGATGGAACATACGTGGCGTGGAGAAAGATGTGTCATTTCTAACGCAGCAAACCTCCTTTTTTGGGAATGATGGAAAGTAAGACCACTTCTGCTTTTAATCTGCCTTTCATTATACGCTTTCTTTAACGCGAAAAAATCACCCCGCAGGATGATTTTTCATTTTCTTCTCATTTTCGCAACTGCTAACGTAGCCCGATTCGCTCGACACGGATAGGCGCTTAGTACGCGTCCAGAAATTAGTTCCCTTGCCCAGCCGGATCGTCAGAATTTCGCCCCCGGGCCCTCCCTCGTCAGTCGCTTCGCTCCTTTTTAGGGAAGGGGACCGCTGGTTTGCAAAGGATTTTTTCGGGCGAGAATGACATCCTCACGATTGCGCGGGGACTAAGGGTGGCTTTCTAGCGCAGATTCCAAAATCTCAAAAAAGGGAACGAACTTTTAGACGTCCTCCTGCTTGCTCATGGATGCCAGACGTACGGCTTATCTTTGAGAAATTTCTGCATCACCGCTGGATCGTCGGAGACGGGGAGGCCGCTGGGCACGCGTTCGGGAATGGTCTTGCTCAACTCTTTGGCTGCCGGATCGGTGAGCGCATCTAGAAAGGCCAGCAAGTCGCGGATTTCTGCATCTGTGAGAT
>JALXAF010000256.1 GCA_026992375.1 Anaerolineae bacterium | reverse complement strand
ACCAAAGCCGCCCCGGCCAAAAGCCCGAGCCCGAAGAAGCCCGCGGCTCGCAAGACCGCGACCACGCGCAAAACCTCCACTGCCAGCAAGCCCGCCCAACCCAAATCCACCAAAAAGACCACCAGGCCCAAGACCACCAAAAAGACCACCAGGCCCAAGACCACCAAAGCCAAACCCGCGTCCAGCCTCGACGCCATCAAGAAGCGGGTGCGCAAGAAGAAGTAGGCGGGGCTCAGTAGCGCTCTACGCGTAGAACGCCTGCCAGATGAAGATGAGGATCATCATGGAGGCGAACAGGATTTTGACGACGATGGCGATGAGGTAGCCGACGATAAAACGGCTGCTGGCCCGCCACGCCTTGCGCCATTGCCATTTCTGACGGTAGGCTTCCCAGGCGAAAATCCCCAAAAAAGCGCCCAGGATAGCGCCGATGATGTTGAAGAGGATGAGGCCGGTGATGGCGGCCGCTCCCGCGACGAACATGCTCGTCCACGAAGCGCCGCCCCGTCTGGCTCCCATCGCAGCTAGCGCCATATCGCTGAGTTCTGCCGCGATGACCAGCAGGAACAAAACCAGCAGTGTGGGCCAGCCGATGGCCTGAAAACCATTGGCCCAGGCCCACAGCAGCGCGCTGGCCCAAATAAGCAGCGGCCCGGGAATGATGGGGGCCACCGTGCCGATGATTCCCAACGCCAGGCCCAGATAGGCCAGCCATTGCATCAGGATTGCAGTTTGGGGAGACATCACGCGATGCGGAGGATGGGGGAGCGGGCGAAGATGGGGGGCAGATCGATGTCCAAATCATCGTAGAGCGCGGGCGGCGCGCTGATGTCGGCCAGGAAGAGCGCGCCCGTGGCCTCGGGCGCGGCGTAAAGCCCCGATTTGGGCAGCGCCAGCGTCAGGGTGGCCGCGGCGCGAATGTGCGGATGATACACCCGGCCGCCGCCTGCATCCAGGCCCGAGGGCGCATCCAGCGCCAGAATGGCCGCGGGATGGCTGTTGGCCAGTTGGATGAGGCCCGCGGTCGTCCCGCTCGGCGCGCCCGAAAGCCCGTAACCGATGAGCGCGTCGATAATGAGATCGGCGCTGGGCAGCTCCCAGCCATCGCCGGCCGTGGTGACCGAAACGCCCATGTTCAGCAGAATATCCAGTTGATGCGCGGGAACGCCGCGGAAATCCTCCATGGGACGGGAGAGGATCACCTGAACGTCGGCCCCGCGGTTGGCCAGATGCCGGGCCGCGACCAATCCCCCGCCGCCGTTGCCGCCCCGGCCAGCGAGAATCAGCACGGGCCGCTCCAGGGCCTCGCCCGCGAGCATGGCTTGGGCCAGATCCGCCAGGTTGCGACCGGCGTTCTCCATCATCTGCATAAGCTGGATGCCGTACACCTCAATCATCAGCCTGTCCACCTCCACCATCTCCTCGGTGGAAAGCGCGGGCAGGTCGGCGCGGGCGATGACGGGAAAATCTGTCGGAGAAGTGATCATGATGCACATCCTGGGAAAATGCTTCTTCTGGCGATACGCAACAACGGGCCGGGCGGTTTCGGCGATGGAGCTGATTGCTCAATAGACGTTATCGGGTGACTGCTACGTAGCCTGCTTTCGAGGGCTTGCGGCAGGCCCCCCCTCGCTCCCCCCCCCCC
>JALXAF010000255.1 GCA_026992375.1 Anaerolineae bacterium | reverse complement strand
GTTCATTCGTTATGTGGTGAGCAATCGCTCATGGCGACTGTATAGAAAATGTCCGCTAGTTGCTAAAGGTTCGCAGAGCTCACGTTGGGCGAGCTTGCAACGGGCGTAATGCGTGCGATCGTTACACATCACGCATTACGCATTACTGGATTGGCTTCCCGCGCTGTCTTGGCAGCGGGACATATTCATCAGTATCGACGATCCGTTGCTCGCGCCGCCCGCCTTGCAAAAGGGGCGGGGGGCTGTGCTAGAATGAATTAGACACTGTGCAAGTCAAGCAGCAGCCTGCGCGGAACGATTTGCAGCAGAGCAACCGTATTGCAGCCGGAAGGAATCTCATGGATGAGAAAGATTGGTTGGACTCTCTCAACGAAAAACAACGAGAGGCCGTTACGTTTCGGGCGGCGCCATTGCTGGTGTTGGCCGGGCCAGGGAGCGGCAAAACCCGCATCATCACGCATCGCATCGCCTGGTTGATAGACGAACAAGGTGCGGAGCCTGAGGCGATTCTTGCGGTTACGTTCACAAACTGCGCTGCGGAGGAGATGAAGGAGCGTCTGTTCGCTCTTTTGGGTGACAAGGCGGAGCGCATCTGGATTCACACTTTTCACGCCGCTGCAATGCGCATCTTGCGCAAATTCGGCGAGCGCATCGGATTATCGCCTGATTTCATCATCCTGGATGAGGATGAACAGCGATTGCAGATCGCCCGCCAATTGCGCTTGCTGAATTTCAGTCGGGAGCAGTATTCGCTTGGGGAGATCGCCTCGATCATCGGCCAGATGAAGAGCAACCTCCTCAACCCCGAGGCGCCTGCAGAGAATATCGATCCCGCCGTGACGGAGGTGATTCGGGCCTACGAAACCTGGCTGAGAGAGCATCGGGCCATGGATTTCGATGATCTCTTGCGCTTTGCGGTGCTGCTGTTGCGGCAGGAGGAGGATGTGCGGGCGTTCTATCGGGAAAAACTCAGGCACATCCTGGTGGATGAGTATCAGGATATCAACAAGGCGCAATATGAGTTCATCTCGCTGCTGGCGCCGCCCGCGGCCAGCATCACCGTCGTTGTAGATGTCGATCAGACCATCTACGGCTGGCGGGGATCAAATCCCGCTTTTGTGACCGATTTCGAGAAGCGGTACAGCCCCGCCGTCATCAAGCTGCCTTACAGCTATCGCTGCCCGCCCAGCATTCTTTACGGCGCGCAATATCTCATCGCCAGCGATGACAAGGGTGACGACTATCGCACTTTCATGCAGAGCAAAGCTCAGGGTGAAGACACTCCTATCTATCATTATATTTTCCGCAACATCCGCCAGGAGCAAGAATGGCTGACCGCGCTCATTCACAAGCTCATCCAGGAGCGCGGCTACAAACCGGGCGATATCGTCATCCTCTACCGCACCCATCGCCTGGCCGGGCCGGCGGAGCAGGCGTTGCTCGAAGCGGGATTTCGGGTGCAGCGCGTGCGGCCCAAAAGCTTTTTCGATCGCCGCCAGGCCCGGGAGATCATCAGCTATCTGCAAATGGCCCGGGCGCTGACCGAGCAGGATTTCACCAGCATCATCAACTTCCCCGTGCATCTGGTGGATGAGCTCACCATGGTGCAGCTTCGGCGGCTGGCCCAGGTGCAGGGCGTCGATCTGGTGACGCTGGTGCGCAATGTGGATGATTACCCGGAGATCAGCCCCCTCACCCGTCATCATCTGCGCCGGATGATGGCGATGGCGGAGCATGACTTGCCCGATCTGGAAAGCGACGCGGCCGAGGCCGTGAGCGCCATTTTCGAACGCCTGGACGCGCTGCGCTCCCCCTGGCGACGCCCGGAGCAATCGCTGCTGGCCCGGCTCATGGATTCCACCCGGGACCAGCGGGCGGTGGATCGCATCCTGCACGCCCTGGAAGCGGGCCAGCCGCTGATCATTCGCAGCGATGACGATCTGGACAGTCACACCGCCGCCTTTATCCTCCACAGGACGCTGCGCGATTATCTCGGCGTCGAGGCGGACGTCAATCCCGCTGCGCCGCCGCCCGATGATGCGCTGATCATCTTCTTTGGAGAATCGCCGCAACTCACCGAGCCCGACGCGCTCATCCCTCCCGAAGGACTCTACCCCCGCAGCGTTTGGGCGTGGCGTTGGGTGCAACAATTATTGCTGGCTTACGAAAAACTGGCCGATGGGCGCTATGTCGTTTACGACGTGGAGACCACGGGAGCCAACGTGCGCCGGGATGAGCTGGTGGAGATCGGCGCGCTGGCCTACGAGCATCGGCAGCCGGTCGAATCGCCTTTTCGCGCCCTCATCCGCCCCGAGCGCGGCTACATCCCCAAGGCGGCCACCCGCGTGCATGGCATTCGTTACGAAGATGTCAAGAACGCGCCCACCATCGCCCAGGTCTTGCCCGATTTCCTCGATTATGTGGGACGAGACACGCTGGTGGGGCACAACATCGCCCGTTTCGACAACCGTTTCATCGATAAAGCCTGCGGCGAGCATCTCGACGGGCGGGGATTTTACCCGCTGTTCATCGACACCCTGCGTCTGGCCCGTCGCCTACTGCCCGAACAGCGGCATTACTCACTGGAACATCTCAGCCACGCGCTGGGGCTGCACAAAGGCCCCATCCAGCATCGGGCGCTGGACGATCTGCGGGTGACCGCAGACCTGTTTTATCTGCTAACCGATTATCTGCTGACGGAGAAGGAGCAAGAGGCGCTGGCCGAGTATCTGCCGCTGGTGGGGCTCGGGATTTTGGCCCGGAAGGAAGGAGACGCGGCCATCCGCAACCTGCTGCTGGATGCAGCCGCGCGTATGGCCGCGGTCGGTAACGGACGTCATCTTCTGGATGAGCTGCTGGATTCTCTCCCCACCGAGTTGCAGCTTCCCGCGCTGGATTTGGTTCGCCAGATAGATGAACGACGGCCGCGGCGGGATGAAGAGGATGAACAATGGGATGACTTGCAGGAGCTTTTCATCAGACATGTAGAGGCGTTCCGCAAATATGGACGGGATCACAGCCTGCGGGCGTTTCTCGACTATCGGGCGCTGCTCACCAACATAGATTCTTTCGCCCATGAGGCCCGAGAAGACGCCATCAACATGATGACGCTGCACAACGCCAAGGGCGCTGAATTTCCTGTGGTGATTATCGTGGGCGTCGAGCAGGAGAATCTGCCCATCTGGCGCAGCCTGGGTGACCCCGAAAAAGTGGAGGAGGAGCGTCGCGTGTTCTATGTGGGCGTCACGCGGGCGAAGAATGCCGTCTATCTCTTTTCCACCAACGATCGGGGAGACGGGTTTTATCGCGAGCCCTCTCGCTTTGCGTTCGATATTCCTCCAAAATATATCCGACACTTTCGTATCTTCTCCAACGGCAAAGTCGAAGAGATCCAGCGCGTAGGCAGGCGCAAGGGCGGGACGCAACGCTCCTGACGCACAGGCTATGTAACCGTGTAAAGATTAATTCCCGTTTCGCGCTCACCCACTGATGAATGTTCACAAATTAAATCGGTTATAGTCCGCCCGGCGACTTCATCCCCCGGCGCTGGCGGCGAGCGAGAAGCGCCCCCCAGCTTATAACCAGATTATTTTGCCGGTGTTCATTACTTGGCCAGTGTTGCAGCGAAAAAGGGAAGTTATTTCTGAATGCCCACGATGGACACGATTCTCGTCCCCCTTTCCCGGCCCGAACAGGCCGCCATCCTCTCCACATTCATCCTGCCGGTGGCCCGAGGCGAACATGCGCGGGTCATTTTGCTGCATATTTCGCTGGCTCGCTATGATCAACAGGGCGAAGCCCTGGCCTCGGACGAAGACGAAGACATCTCCTGGCTGCAGGAAGCTGCGGGGGCATTCGAGAAAGCGGGCGTGGCGGTGCAGATGGCGCGACGCGAGGCCCATAGCATCGCTGGCGGCATCCGCGACGCCGTGCGGGAATTCAAGCCCGATCTGCTGGCGCTGAGCTGGCGGCGGCCCGGCCCGGGCGAAAAGGATGATGATGTTACGCTGCACGATCTGTTGATGGATGTGCCTTGTGATCTGGTGGTGTGGCGGGGGACGAGAGCTGCGCCGCCTCCGCACCGAGTGCTTATTCCCAGTGCGGGCGGCCCCAACGTCGAGCTGGGCTTTCGTTTCGCCGAGGATTTTCATCGGGCGTATGGCAGCAAGCTGGCGTTGCTTACCGTAATCCCCGTAAACGCCAGTGATGAAGACGTCATCCAGGCCCGAAAGATGCTGGAGGAGCGAGCCCGCATCGCCCTGGCGGATCTCTCCATTCCCTGGGAGGCGGTGGAGTTGAACGTGGTGCGGGCGGCGTCTCCTGCTGAGGGCATTTTGCGCATGGCCACGCCTCTGCACGCCGATGTGGTCATCATCGGCGCTTCGCGCGAGGGGGTGATGCACCGCCTCCGTTTCGGAGAAATCCCGGAAAAGGTGGCGGCCGAGGCGCAATCGCCAGTGCTGGTCATCAAGCGCCCCCTGCCGCGACGAGTGACCTTTTATCGCCGGGCGTGGGATCTGGCGATGAAGATCACGCCTGATCTGACTGAAGCCGAAAAGGTGGATGTGTACCGGGAATCCAGACGCAACGCCCGGATGTCACGGGATTTCTTCACCATGATCGCGCTCTCCACCGCCATCGCCACCCTGGGGCTGATGCTCAACGCGCCGGCGGTGATCATCGGGGCCATGCTCATCGCGCCGCTGATGGGCGCTATCATCGCCATGGGCCTGGGCGTTGTGCAAGGTGACGCCAAATTGCTCTCGCTGGGCGCGAAAACCACCCTGGCGGGCGTTGGCGTCACGGTGCTGGTCAGTTTTTTTCTTGAGCTGATTATCCCCTTCGATGCGCTCACGCCGGAGATGATCGCCCGCTCAGCGCCCAATTTGCTGGATCTGGGCGTGGCGCTGGCTGCGGGCGCGGCGGGCGCTTACGCATTGGCGCGCAAAAAGGTCTCGTCATCATTGCCCGGCGTGGCCATCGCGGTGGCCCTCATCCCGCCCCTTGCCACGACGGGCATGGCCCTGGCCCTCGGAGCGTGGCGGGTGGCGCTGGGTGCGGGACTGCTCTTCCTCACCAACCTGGTGGGCATCGTGGCCATGAGCAGTTGGGTGTTCCTTTCTATGGATTTCAAGCCCGAAGCGACCCGCCGGGACCGTATGCGCCTTTTCGCCCGGGGATGGCAGGCCATCCTTTTTATGATTTTGCTCATCACGATTCCCCTGGCTGTGGTGACTGTGCGCCAGATCAGCGAACAGCGCGTTCATGGCGCTATCGAGCAGGCGCTGGCGGCGGAGTTCCGGGACATGCCGGGGGTGAGGCTGCAAGATTGGCGGTATCGAGCTGAAGATGGGGTTTTGAATCTGGAGCTTGAGTTGGAAATGGAGCGTGAGACGACGTTCTCCGAATCTGCCGCTATCCAGAATCATCTGTCCGAACGATTGGGACGTCCCGTTGCCCTGACGCTGAAGATCATCCCCACCATTCGTCTGGAGCCCGGAAGGGCGTCCCGCGGATTGCCCGCGCCGACGCCCGTCGACCAATAGCCCGCGCCAGGCGGGCCTGGGCCGATACCGATGAAAATCCCTTGTTCCGTCATTCCGACGACTGCAGGGAGGAGGAATCTCATCGCTTGCAAGGGGATTTCTCGGTCGCTGCGCTCCCTCGAAATGGCGGTCGTAATGCGTAATGCGTGATGTGTGACGACCTCACGCATTACGCATTACGCATCACGCCCGTTGCAGACTCGCCCAACGTTGGCTTTGCCAACCTTCAGCAACTAGCGCCATCCTATTTACGGAACAGTCCAACGGCGGGCGAGCCCGCGCCGATACCGATGAAAATGAGTGCGTTGTCGCTCGGAGGAGGTTTCGTTTCATCTTGGAATGGTTATAATGTATGTTGGCGGCTGGT
>JALXAF010000254.1 GCA_026992375.1 Anaerolineae bacterium | reverse complement strand
GAGGGCCGCAATCGCCAGATCCGCCGCATGTGCGAAGCCGTGGATCTGCGGGTGAAGCGCCTGGTGCGCGTGCGGATGGAAAGCATCCACATTGGCGACATCAGGCCGGGCCATTGGCGACTGGCCAGCAAGAAACAGCTCAAGGCCATCAAGGCTATACGTCAGGATTCCGTAAAATAGAACACAGATGACGCAGAAAAAGCAGATCTACGCAGATGGAAACAGATAAAATCAGGATAATCTGCGAAAATCTGCGTGCCTCAGAAGTTTCTGCGCTCTATGCTCACTGAACACCGAACCCCACTATGATCCCCTCAGTCATCGCCATCGACGGGCCCGCAGCCTCGGGCAAAAGCACCGTGGGCAGGCTGGTCGCCCAAAAACTCGGTTTTCTCCTTTTCGACACCGGCGCGCTATACCGGGCCGTGACTCTGGCCGCGCTGCAACGCGGCGTTCCCATCGAGGATGAGGCCCGCATCAGCGAGCTGGCCCGGGCCATCCACATCGATCTCATCCCCGCCACCCGCGATGACGGGCGCCCCTACACCGTGCTGGTGGATGGCGAAGACGTCACCTGGGCCATTCGCAGCGAGCCGGTGGACGCGCACGTCTCCACCGTCAGCGCGTATCCTGGCGTACGCGAGGCGCTCAAGCGGCAGCAGCGGCGCATCGCCCGGCAGGGGCGGGTGGTGATGGCGGGCCGGGACATCGGCACGGTGGTGTTTCCCGAAGCGCCGCTGAAGGTGTTTCTGGACGCCTCGCCCGAAGTGCGGGCCAAACGCCGTTGCGAGGAGCTGCGCGCCCGGGGCGAGGATGCGAACTACGAGGAAATCCTGGCGGGCGTGCGCCATCGCGATGAAATCGACAGCACCCGTGCTACGGCGCCCCTGCGCATTCCCGATGACGCCGTAGTCATCGACACGGATCACCTCTCTATCCAGCAGGTGGTGGATGAAATCGCCCGCCTGGCCCGGGAGCGGCATCTGGTGAAACAAAATGCGTAACTCGTCGTCTCGCGATTTTCGATGGGTCGCGGCCTCCGACGCGCCCAAACGCTGGCAGCGACGTTTCTGGCTGACGGGCCTTTCGCTGGTGGAGCGTCTGCTGTTGAGATCGGACGTGCAGGGCTTTGAAAGAATGCCGGAACAGGGCCCGCTCATCGTCTATTTCAATCACATCCACTACCTCGATCCCTTCGCGCTTTCCTCGCGCTTTTGGCGCAAACGCTATTTCGTCCCCATTGCCAAAGCGGAGCTGGAGCATACATTTTTTGTCGGGCCCGCGCTTCGCGCCAACGGCACCATCTTCATCAAACGGGGCGAGCCCGACATTCCCGCCCTGCGAGGGGCGCTGGAGGTGCTGAAGGCGGGCTATGTGCTGCTCATCGCGCCCGAAGGCACCCGCTCCCCCACGGGCGCGCTCATCGAGGCGGAGAAGGGCCTGGGCCTGCTGGTTTATCGGGCCAACCCCATATTGATGCCGGTGGGCATCTGGGGGGGGCCCGATTTTCCATCCGCCTTCAAACGCCTGCGCCGCCCAGTGATTCACTACCGGTTCGGAGTTCCCTACCGCTTCAATCTGCCGCCCGAAGCCATCCGCCGCCAGGCCGAGGGCGTCATCATCGATTACGCCATGCGGCGGCTGGCC
>JALXAF010000253.1 GCA_026992375.1 Anaerolineae bacterium | reverse complement strand
GACTATGACGAAGAGGCATTTCGGGCCCGCATCCGCAAGGGCGTGGAAGAGCACGGGCGCATCAAAATATCGGATTGCGAGAAGTGGGAGCAATTCGCATCCCACCTCTTTTATCAGCGGCTGCACTACGACGCGCTGGACGACTTCAGCGCCCTGAAAGAACGACTGGCCGCTCTGGAAAAACAGCAGCAGGCTGCGCCCAACCGCCTGTTTTATCTCGCCATCCCGCCAACGCTCTACGCCACCGTGGCCGAAAATCTGGGCGCGGTGGGGTTGGCCCAACAGCAGCCGGGCGGCTTCGCCCGCATCATCGTCGAAAAGCCCTTTGGCACAGACCTGGCCAGCGCCGAGGCGTTGAACCGTCGACTCCACGCCGTCTTCAGCGAAGACCAGATCTACCGCATCGATCATTATCTGGGCAAGGAGACGGTGCAAAATCTGCTGGTTTTTCGCTTCGCGAACGCCATCTTCGAGCCGTTATGGAACCGGCACTACGTCGATCACGTGCAGATTTCTGTTTTGGAGTCGGTGTCGGTGGGCTATCGGGGCGGCTATTACGACAAGGCGGGGGTGATGCGGGATATGTTCCAGAATCATCTCATGCAGTTGCTGGCGCTAACGGCCATGGAGCCGCCCAACGCCTGGGACGCCACCCAATTGCGGGATGAGAAGGTGAAGGTGCTGCGGGCGGTGCGCGCTCCCGCTACGCCCGGAGCGCTGCGCACCAACACCGTGCGCGCCCAATATCGCTCCGCCGATGGCTCGGGCCCCACTTATCGCCAGGAGCCCGGCGTGGACCCCCACTCGAAAACGCCGACCTACGCCGCGCTCACCTTCTACATCGACAACTGGCGATGGCAGGGCGTGCCTTTTTATCTGCGCTCGGGCAAGGCCCTGGCGGGCAAAACCACCGAGATATTCATCCAGTTTCGCGAAGTCCCCCACCTGCTCTTTAATTCCCAGAGCGCTGATCTGGCCCCCAACGCGCTCTCCATCTGTCTGCAACCCCACGAGGGCTTTCATCTGCGCTTTCAGACCAAAGCGCCGGGCGCGGGCATGAACACCCGGGATGTGGACATGCGATTCCACTTTTCCACCGCGTTCGGCGAGAAAGCCCTGCCCCTGGCCTATGAACGGCTTTTGCTGGACGCGGTGCTGGGCGACGCGTCGCTTTTCTCGCGCGAGGATGAGATCATGGCCTCCTGGCGGCTCATCGACGCCATCTTGCAGGGGTGGGATGCGGATGAAGGCCCGCCCCTGGTTTTCTACGAGCCGGGCAGTTGGGGGCCGGTCGCGGCCGATAACATGCTGGCGGCCAACAATCGCAAATGGAGCCTCAGTTGTTATCTGGAGGAGGAGCCAGAGGCGTAGCGCAGCCGCCAACACGGGTACGCTGCATAGCCTGACAATGTCACATTACGTCATTCAGCAATTTCAAATGGATGTGTCCAATTTCGGTTGGAAGCGTTTGCCACGTCCGCCCGGCAATGAAGTCGCCGGGCTACAAAACAGCGCCGGATAAATCCGGCTAGCCCCGCAGGGGCGCTGTTTCTAGCCGGGGGACTTTATCCCCCGGCGCTGGCGGCGGGCGCGAAGCGCCCCGCCAATGAATGGATTATTTTAACTTTCCAACTCATTTTGGACACACCCATTTCAA
>JALXAF010000252.1 GCA_026992375.1 Anaerolineae bacterium | reverse complement strand
CGATGGCCTCATCCAGGGTCTGCATGAATGCGCCGTTGCCCACCTTGACATCCAGCAGGATGATATCGGCGCCGGCGGCCAGTTTTTTGGACATGATGGAGGATGCAATGAGGGCCATGCTGGGCACGGTCGCGGTCACATCCCGCAGTGCGTAGAGTTTTTTGTCCGCGGGAGCCAGGTCTGCGGTCTGGCCCGCCACCACGATGCCGATCTCGGCCAGTTGTTTGCGAAATTCGGCGTCGCTGAGTTCGCCACGCCACCCGGGGATGGATTCCAGTTTATCCAGCGTGCCGCCCGAAAATCCCAGGCCCCGGCCCGACATCTTGCCGATGGGCTGGCCCGCGGCCGCGACCAGCGGGGCCAGGGCCAGGGTGACTTTGTCGCCCACGCCGCCTGTGGAGTGTTTGTCAGCCACCGGTTTTGTCACGTCGCTTAGGTCCAGCATTTCGCCCGAGCGGGCCATGCTCAGGGTGAGATCGGTGACTTCCTGATCGGTCATGCCCCGCAGCAAAACGGCCATGGCCCAGGCCGCAGCCTGATAGTCGGGGATATCGCCTCGGGTGTATCCCTGAATGAAGAAATCTATTTCTGCATCAGTCAATTCCAGACCGTCTCGTTTTTTTGCAATGATGTCGATAGCGCGCATGGGTTTATCCTCGTTGATAAAAATAAGTTGTAGCCCCAAGTATACGTCATTTTGGGATTGAAATGGAAGTCAGGTCGGGCGCATTTTGACGAGGACCCTCAAGCCTGTTATCCTATGCGGCATGAGTTTCCAATATCCTCCCCAAAAAGATAGCGGCGCGCCATCTGAGCCGCGCCAGATTCCCCCGCGGCAGGCGTCATCGCCGCCGTCGTCACCCCCGCCCGCCACTTATCCCGTCCGTTTTCCGCAAGGCGAGCCTTACGTCACCTATGCGCTGCTGGCCGTGACCATCGTCGTTTATCTGCTGCAAATGGCCGGAAAACAGTTCTATGGTTTCGATGTGATGGCCGCGGCGGGGATGAAATCCAACGCGGCCATCCAGGCGGGTCAGTGGTGGCGTTTGGTCACGCCCATATTTTTGCATGGCGGCATTTTTCATATTGGCTTCAACATGTACGCGCTCTACGTTTTGGGCCCAAGTCTGGAGCGTTTTTACGGCAAGTCGGGTTTTCTGCTTTTGTATCTGGTGTCGGGCGTGGCCGGGAATGTATTCTCTTTCATATTCTCCACCTATAATTCGCTGGGTGCATCCACCGCCATTTTCGGTTTGTTGGCGGCCCAGGGCGTTTTTCTCTATCAACATCGCGATTTGTTCGGCAAAAGCGCACAACGTTCTCTGATGAATGTGCTCTTCATCGCCGTGATCAACTTTATCATTGGGCTTTCGCCCGGCATCGATAACTGGGGACATCTTGGAGGCTTCATCGGCGGCGCGTTGTTCGCCTGGTTTGCTGGGCCCAGGATGGAGATCGTCGGACATCCCCCCAATCTAAAACTGAAGAATGTGCGATCTTCTTTGATCACGATGCTTGTGGCCGTGCTCGATCTCATGCTGTTCATTGGCCTGGCTATGACGCTGGGAGGCGCCAGCGGATGAGACGGTTTTCGGTTATCCTGCTGGCGATGCTGGCGATGGGTTTGCCCCTTACTTCTGTGGTCGCAGTTGATGCTGAAATAGCGCAAGTGGCCCGGGTCTATTTTGCAAACAAGGCGCAGTTGAATGATCTTGCCGCGCAGCTGGATATCTGGGAGGTGAATCAGGAGGAAGGCTATTTTGTGGCCCGCCTCAGCCCTCGCGCTCTGCGCGAGCTGCGGGCTATGGGCTTGCGCGTCGAGATGGAACCGGCAATGACCCGGCGACTTTATCTCAGCTTGCTGACGTCCCCTGGCCAGACATCGGGCATTCCGGGCTACGCCTGCTATCGCACCGTGGAGGAGACCTACAACGATCTTTCGGCTCTGGCCGCGGCCCATCCCAACCTGGCGACCTGGACCGATGTGGGCGACAGTTGGGAGAAGGCGACGCCCGGCGGGCGTGACGGCTACGATCTGAACGCGCTGGTGCTCACCAACCATAACACCCCGGGGCCCAAGCCCAAACTTTTCGTCATCGCCGCCATCCACGCTCGCGAATACACCACGGCCGAGCTGGCCACCCGCTTCGCGGAGAAGCTGGTCAACGAGTATAGCGTGGACCCGGACATCACCTGGCTGCTGGACAACTACGAATTTCATCTCATGCCCCAGGTAAATCCGGACGGGCGTAAGCACGCGGAAGCGGGCGAGATGTGGCGCAAGAACACCGACAATGATGATGGATGCACCGCCACTAATGTGAATTGGGGCTACTATTATGGGACGGATCTAAATCGTAACAGTAGTTTCAAGTGGAATCAGGGAGGCGCCAGCAATGACGCCTGTAGTGAAGTCTATCATGGGCCTGGTCCCGCGTCCGAACCGGAGGTGCAGGCCATTCAATCCTACGCCCAGAGCATTTTCCCTGATCAGCGCGGGCCAAATGACGGCGATCCCGCGCCCGATGACGCAGAGGGCGTGTTCATCACCCTGCACAGCTACAGCGAATTGGTGCTCTTCCCCTGGAGCTGGACGGACACACAGGATGCTCCCAACAAGACGGCTTTGCAGACGCTGGGACGCAAATTTGGCTATTTCAACCAGTATGAGGTGTGCAGCGATTGTCTCTACAACGCTTCGGGAGTCACCGATGATTTCACCTACGGCGAATTGGGCGTGGCCAGCTACACCTTCGAGTTGGGGACGGCCTTTTTCCAGGATTGCGATTTCTTCGAAAACGACATCATCCCCAAAAACATGCCTGCGCTCATCTACGCCTTCAAAGCGGCCCGCCGCCCCTACCAAAATCCCAGCGGCCCCGATGCCCTGAATGTGGCCGTCAGCGCCGACACAGTGGATGCCGGCGCGACTGTCACGCTCACCGCCACCCTGGATGACAGTCGTTTTCACAGCGGCGGTCATGGCGACGAGCCGGTGCAGAACATCCAGGGCGCCCGCTACGCGATCGATACGCCCTCGTGGAAAGGGGGCGTCACCCATGCCATGAGCGCTGTCGATGGCGCGTTCGACGCCTCCTCCGAGAATGTGAGCGCCAGCGTCGCCACTTCGGGCCTGAGTGATGGGCGGCACATTATCTTCGTCGAAGGACAGGATGCCGACGGCAACTGGGGTGCGCCCACCGCGGTGTTCCTCACCGTCAATGCGCCCTGCGACGCGGCGCAATCGCCCGCCGACCTGGCCGAAGACATCGTCAACGCCAGCGATATGCACCTGGCCTGGTCGCACAACCCGGCCAACAGCTTCTACGAGGTGTGGCGGGCGGCCGACGCTCCCTATTTCATGCCCGGCGATGCAGGCTCAGAGCTGCGCCAGACCTTGCAGGCTGCCGATGGCGTCTTCGAATACACCGACGCCGGAACGGTGGGGGATGCCGCGAGTCAGCACTACTATCTGCTGCGTTCGGGCAACGCCTGCGGCGAACTCGCCGCCACCCACCTGCGCGGCGGCGAGTTCGATTTTGGACTGATTCCCGGTGAGTGAGAAGTCACCACTCCATGAAAGAAAAGCTGCTCACCAGAATCGTATCGATGACCATGGCCGCAAAGAGCAGCGCCAGATGCAGCAATGAGAATTTATAAAGGCTGAATGCGTCCTTTTTCTCGCCGTTGCGATAAACGCGATATGCCCCGCGCATGAAGATGACGCCGGTGATCAGCGCCACCGCCAGGTAGAACCACCCCATAGTTCGCAACAGCGTCGGCAACAGCGTGCCGATGAAGAAAATCCAGGAATAGACGAGTATCTGGCGGCGGGCTTCATCCTCGCCCAGCGAGACGGGCAACATGGGCACATCCACCCGGGCGTAATCTCGTTTCACCACCAGCGTGAGCGCCCAGGTGTGAGGCGGCGTCCACAGGAAGACGATGAGAAACAGCAGCCAGGCGGTCAAACTGAGCCCGCCCGTGACCGCGGCCCAACCCACCAGCGCCGGAATCGCTCCCGCCACGCCCCCGATGGTGACATTGTGATGCGTGCGGCGTTTGAGCAGCATGGTGTAGATGAAGACGTAATAAAGCGCACCCGTCAGCGCCAGCGCCGCGGCCAGCAAATTAACCTGCGTGGCGAAGAGGATGAAGGCCAGGATGCTGAGGATGACGCCAAAGATGATGGCCTTGGATTCGGGCACGACCCAGCCAGCGGGCACGGGGCGGCGCTTGGTGCGATACATACTCCCATCGATATCGCGGTCCAGATAATGATTGATGGCGTTCGCCCCGCCCGACGCCAGAATCCCGCCCAGCGTCGTCCACAAAAAGATCAGCCAGTTCACTCGGCCTCCGCCCGCCACCAACATGGCCCCCCAGGTGACGATGAGCAACAGGAAGATGATCTTGGGCTTCATCAGCGCCATGTAAATTTTCAGTGCGCTGGGCTTTTCCTGTTGCTTGGATTTGCTCTTGCCTGTTGGCGTTTCCAGAGAATTGGTTGCGGGCATGAGACGTTTCTGTTTTTGTGAGCGTAAATTCTGGCGTTGGGTTCCCTTGTCAAGGTTATTGTAGTCGAGAGCGCTTGGGGGTGTCAACCCCACGATTCGTCTTGGCGAGCCGCCCTCATTTGTGGGACAATTGACTATGATTTCTCCTTCGTTTTCATTTCCCTGCCGCATTATCACTCCCGGATAAACCCATGAACGCCCGATCT
This sequence comes from Anaerolineae bacterium, assembly GCA_026992375.1. Taxonomy (GTDB): domain Bacteria; phylum Chloroflexota; class Anaerolineae; order J102; family J102; genus M2005. The sequence continues at coordinate 1,227 of JALXAF010000252.1, read as the reverse complement.
CCCCTTGCCGCTTACCACGACCTTCTCGAACGCCCGCTCCTAGCGATTTTAGCTACCACCATGTCTGACGGCTCGCCCCAGGCCACGCCCCTGTGGTTCGATTACGACGGCGAATTCATCCGCGTCAACGCCGCCGCGGGACGCGTCAAGGATCGCAACATGCGTCGAGAGCCCAGGGTGGCGTTGGTCATTCTGGATGACACCACGCCCTACCGCTATGTGCAGATACGGGGCCGCGTAGTGAAGATCATCGAAGGTGACGCCGCCCGCGAGCACATCGACCACCTTTCGCAACGCTACACGGGCCAGAACTGGAACCCGGTGAAGCCGGACGACGTTCGGGTCATGTATTTCATTCGCCCCGAGAGCATATCGGGCCTGGGATAAACGCCTTCGATCATCATCTTCCTGCCCAGTGTTCCTCACCTTCCGCATCAACCGCCGTATCATTCTGTTGCTCATCATCCTCCTTGCCTTCGCATCGAGGGTGTTTCGTTTGTCTGACGCCAGCGTCTGGTGGGATGAAGGCATCGCCATCTGGCAGGCGCGAATGCCTATCTTGAACATGATGCGCTGGACGTCGGTGGATGTGCATCCCCCTTTCTATTTCGGGCTGCTGCATTTCTGGATGACGCCGACAGGCGAGAGTGAGTTCGCAATTCGTTTTCTTTCCGCCCTCGCAGGAACGCTGACTGTGGTCGTTCTCTGGCGTCTGGGGCGCTTGTTGTTCCCCGCCCGGCCCGAGGTTGCGCTCCTGGCCGCAGGTTTTCTCGCTTTTTCCCGCTTCGCGGTCTGGTGGTCGCAAGAAGCGCGCATGTATATGCTGGGCGGCCTTTTGTTCACCCTCAGCCTTTACTTCACGGTGCGATTGCGGCATAAATCGGGCTGGTTTGTGCGTCTGGGCTATCTTCTCAGCACCATCGCCGCCCTGTGGACGCTTTATCTGCTCGCCTTCACCCTCATCATCGAAGGGCTCTACTGGCTGTGGACGCTGCGGCGATTGCCCTGGGCGCGACGCTGGTCGCGTTTGGGCGAATGGGCGCTCTATCAGATCATCGTATTGGCGTCTTTCATGCCATGGCTGCTGTACGCGTTGCCGCGCATGCGCACATGGTCGGTGCAGCAGACGCCTTTCGATCTCGCGGTTTACCTGAATCTCTATGGCTTTTTGCTGCTAACGGGCGCATCCCTCCATGTCGAGCGGTTTCGTGTGTTGATTTTGGCGGC
>JALXAF010000251.1 GCA_026992375.1 Anaerolineae bacterium | reverse complement strand
GTCCAGCGGCCAAAGCTGCAAAACTGACGAACACTGTCTTGAACGTTGGCTCAGCAGGCCTACCTTAGTAGTTACGCTCTGGGAGATAAAGCCGCCGGACGAGCCTGGCAAGCGTCCCTGGGCGACATTCACCCACGCCCGAATTTCTATCCTCGCCGCCTTCGTGCTATCCTTTGAGATTATGACTCATTCACCGATTTTCGATCTCGACAACATCAAAGAACTGGCCCGCGCCGCGGGCGACATCGCACTGGGCTACTTCCGCAACACAACCGTCACCATGAAGGCGGACGACACGCCCGTCACCGCCGCGGACAAGGCCATCGAACGATTTCTCACAGCCGAACTGCGCCAGGCTTATCCCGATTTCGGCATTCTGGGCGAAGAAGGCGCTGATCTGGATCAAGACGCGGCCTATCGCTGGGTGCTGGACCCCATCGACGGCACCAACGCATTCGCCGCCGGATTGCCGGTGTGGGGAATCAGCATCGGCCTGATGCAGGACAGCCAGCCTCTGGCGGGCGTCATCTATCTGCCCGCGGTCGATGATTGCTTTGCAGTGGATTTGGAAGGCCCGGCCACCCTCAATGGCCGCCCCATCCACGTCATCGCGCCCGGGCAGCCCATCTCCGCCGAGAGCATCATCCTGGGCTCGGCCGACGCGCATCTGCGCTGGGACATCCGCTTTCCGGGCAAAGTGCGGGCCTTCGGCTCCTGCGCCGCCCATTTTTGCTACGTGGCCGCGGGCAGCGCGCTGGCGGGGTTGAACACCCACACCGCCATCTGGGACATCGCCGCGGCCTTGCCTATTTTGCAGCGGGCGGGCGGCGCGGCCGAGCTGCTCAGCGGCGCGCCCCTGCCCCTGGAGAGCGCAGCCCGGGGCGTCAAAATCCCCGAACCGGTTTTCTACGGCGCGCCCTACTATCTCGACGCCATTCGAGCCCAGCTACATTCCAAGAAATCATAAGGCAGACAGCGCGGGCGGCCAAAGACGAGAAGGGGACTGTCTTCTCGCTGCTTGCGCCCGGCTTCGCCACCTCCTGACCACGCGATGCGCATTCTTCTTCTCACCCCCCAATTCCCCTGGCCCACGCATCAGGGCACGACCCTGCGCAACTTCAATCTGCTCAGACAACTGGCCCGACGCCACCAGGTGCATCTGTTCAGCCTCCTGGCTCCGGGGGATGATCCCGCGTCCGGGCCGGTGAAAGACCTGTGCGCCAGCATCGTCACAGCGCCGCAGCCGACCCGCAGCATGGCCGACCGGATGCGCGACATGATCGCCACGCCGCTGCCCGACATGGCCCGGCGGCTGTGGTCGCCCCAAGCGGCCCGAAAGCTGGCGGAGACGGCCCGCGCCCTGTCTCCCGACATCCTGCAAATCGAGGGCATCGAGATGGCCCCCTACTTCTTCGCCTTGCGGGATGCAGGCGTCGCCGTCGGCCGGGTTGTTTACGACGCTCACAACGCCGAGACCCTGTTGCAGCAGCGGGCCGCCCTGGCCGATGTTCGCCGTCCCGGGCGCTGGCCTGCAGCCGCTTACTCCGCAGTGCAGACGGCCAAACTGCGACGCTATGAGCAGAAACTCCTCCGCAGCGTGGATGGCGTCGCCGCGGTCAGCGAGCCCGACGCTCGTTTTCTGCGCGCCCTGGCGCCCCAAACG
>JALXAF010000250.1 GCA_026992375.1 Anaerolineae bacterium | reverse complement strand
GGCAGCAACATACTGATGATGACGGCGATGTTGAGAACAATGCGGAAGGATTTGGAACGCATGGCGGGCCTCCTGAGGGAAAAGAGTAATAAAAAAGCCCGCGCAAAAATTGCACGGGCGAGAGAAGGCGTGTTAGGCGCTGACAGGCGGTTAATCCTTTTCCAAAACCGCTGACGGGCGATATGAGGTTATCAGGTGCTGCAAACTATTATAACAGCCACATCATTTTTGTCAAATGTTTTGTGGGCATGGGGTGCGTTCCAATTTGGGGGCAAATTTGCATTTCTTGCCAGAACCTGCCGATTGAAATCAGGGCTGGGGGCAGCCCTCTCCTTTTGTTCCTCCCCCGCTCCGGGACGGGCTGGGGAGGAGATAAGGAAGTTTGATTGGATGGGCCGCTTGTCTGCCTGCGCAGACAGGCCAATTTGCGCCCGAAAATATCCTGGCAGGAGGACATGCGGCGGAACGCCCTCAGAACCGAATTCTATTCGGCCAGTGCGCCCCAATTTTGGAACGCACCCGTGGGCATAGGCATAGTCTCAATCTATAAATGTCGATTTGACAGATGCCCGGAAATCCGGTATAGTCGGGTTATGTTTATGCTTCGCAGGCGTACCAGCCAATGGGACGAGGTCAGATCTCTGGTCTGATCCCCAGGCTCGCGTCTGCATCTGAACTCGAATCCCGCACCCCAACCACGATGGCGTTTTCATCGTGGTTTTTTATTTGCCTTTCGTAACTGCTAACGTAGCCCCTGTTCACTCGACACGGATACGAGAAAACACGGATAAAATTTTTTTTGAACGACTTCGTGTCTTCGCTTCCTTCGTGTCTTCGTGGCAAAAGGGGATGATTGAGGCCATCTACCTTAGCAGTTACTGCCTTTCAGCAATAGCGCAATCCATTTTTTCACCTTTCATTTCATCAGGAGAGAATCCCGTGTCACCCCAAAAACCAATAGTCAACAAAGTCGTGCTCGCCTATTCGGGCGGCCTGGACACCTCGGTCATCGTGCCGTGGCTGAAGGAGAATTACGGATGCGAGGTCATTTGCTTCAGCGCCGATCTGGGCCAGTCGGAGGAGCTGGATGGTCTGGAGGAGAAGGCCCTGGCTTCGGGCGCCAGCAAAATCTACATCGAAGATCTGCGTCTTGAGTTCCTCACCGATTATGTTTTTCCCACCATGCAGGCGGGCGCGGTGTACGAGCGCAAGTATCTGCTGGGCACCAGCATGGCCCGCCCTCTCATCGCCAAGCGCATGGTCGAGATCGCCGAGCTAGAGGGCGCGGACGCCGTCGCCCACGGAGCCACGGGCAAGGGCAATGATCAGGTGCGCTTCGAGCTGACCGTTATGGCTCTGAATCCCAAGCTGAAAATCATCGCCCCCTGGCGGGAATGGGACATCCGCGGGCGCAAGGACGCGCTGGCCTACGCAGAGGAACATAACGTGCCCGTGGCTGCGACCGAGGATTCCATTTACAGTCGAGATCGCAATCTGTGGCACATGAGCCATGAGGGCGGTCTGCTGGAAGACCCCTGGAACGAGCCCGAGGAGGAGATGTACACCCTCACCAATTCGCCAGAAAACGCACCCGACGAGCCGGAATACGTAACCATCGATTTCAAGGCGGGGCTGCCTGTGCGCGTCAACGGCGTAGCCATGGGGCCTGTGGAAATGATGGAGAAGCTAAATGCACTAGCCTCCAAACATGGCATTGGCCGGGTCGATCTGGTGGAAAATCGTCTGGTGGGCATGAAATCCCACGGCGTTTACGAGACGCCCGGAGGCGCGCTGCTTTATGAGGCCCACGCCGCTCTGGAGCAGCTCGTGCTGGACAAGGACACCCTGCACTACAAACAGCAGGTGGGCCTGCGTTACGCCGAACTGGTGTACAACGGCCAGTGGTTCACGCCCTTGCGTGAGGCGTTGGACGCATTCGTGCAGAGCACCGAGCAGAATATGACGGGCACGGTGCGCTTCAAGCTCTATAAGGGCAACGTCATCCTGGTGGGGCGCAAGAGCCCATTTAGCCTCTATCGGGAAGATTACGTCACTTTCGATGAAGATGACGTCTACAACCAGCAAGACGCTGAGGGCTTCATCAAACTGTTTGGATTGCCCATGAAGGTGCAGGCCATGCTGGAGATCGAAGGCGTGGGCGTTTCACGCTATCGCCAGCCCGATTACAGCAACTTCAAGCGGGATTAACGATGTCCGCAGATAAGGACGGTTTCTTCGACGTCAAAAGAACACCAGAATCGCACGCCACCTCAAGGTTAATTCGATGACATTACATCACGCTTTGCCACGCGGCTTTGGCTACGCGGGAGTCGCTTGCGGCGTCAAACCCGATAATCAGTTGGATCTGGCTCTCATTTTTTCCGAAACGCCCGCGGTTGCGGCCGCCGTCTTCACTCAAAATCGCTACGCTGCCGCGCCAGTGCAATATGATCGCATTTTGCTGGAAACGAATACGACGAGCGTTCACGCCGTGATCATCAACAGCGGCAACGCCAACGCTGTGACCGGGCCCAAGGGGCTGGCCAATGCCCGACGCATGGCCGAGGCCGTGGAGAGGGCTTTCGGTTTGGCTCCGTGGAGCGCTCTGGTGATGTCGACGGGTGTCATCGGCGTGCAATTGCCCATCGAGCGCATCGAGGCGGCCATGCCCGCGCTGTTCGGAGCCTTGCAGCCGACGATGCAAGGCTTCGGTGCAGCGGCCCGGGCCATTATGACCACCGACACCCGGCCCAAGACAGCGTTCGAGCAGGTTGAGATAGGCGAGGCTACGGTGACCCTCGTTGGCCTGTGCAAGGGCGCGGGCATGATCCATCCCAACATGGCGACTATGCTGAGCGTGATCACCACCGACGCTCGGCTGACGCCAGATGCGGCTCGGGCCGCCCTCTCGCAGGCCACCGATGTCTCCTTCAATCGCATCAGCGTGGATGGCGACACCAGCACTAACGACACGGTGACGTTGCTGGCCAATGGTCTGGCTGGCGGCCCGATCATCGAGGCTGGCACGCCCGAATTCGATGCGTTTCTGCAGGCGCTGACTCGCGTCAGCATCCGGCTGGCCCAGGCCATCGTGCGGGATGGCGAAGGCGCTACCAAATTCGTCACCCTGCGCGTCTCAGGGCTGAGCGATGACGAGGATGCGCATCGGGCGGCCAACGCCATCGCCACCTCGCCCCTGGTCAAAACAGCCATCTACGGCGGCGACGCCAACTGGGGGCGCATTCTGGCCGCTGCTGGATACAGCGGCGCAGCCTTCGATCCCAACGCGGCGGAGTTGTGGATTACCGGCGGGCCGAGGGAGGACGTCTATCTCCCACCCTTGCATCTCGTCTCCCGCGGCGCGCCTCTGGCCTATGACGAGGCCGCCGCGGCCGAGCGTTTCGCTCAACCCGAACTGCTCATCGAGCTGAAACTGGGGGATGGGCCGGGCCAGACCACCATGTGGACCTGCGACCTCAGTCACGAATATGTCACCATCAATGGAGAGTACCGAACTTGAAATGACGAAAAAATTGCTTATTGCCACAAGGAACCAGGGCAAAGTGCGAGAATATCGCGAGTTGCTGGCCGGTTTGCCCTTCGAAGTTCTCTCTCTGGCCGATGCGGGCCTCGATGCCGATGTGGAGGAGACGGGCGAGACCTTCGCCGAGAATGCGCTGCTCAAGGCCCGAACTTACGCCCATCTCTCGGGGCTGCTCACCTGGGCCGATGACAGCGGTCTGGCTGTGGATGCGCTGGACGGCTGGCCCGGCGTTCATTCCGCGCGTCATGCGGGCCCCAACGCCACCGACGCCGACCGCATCGGCATTCTGCTGCAACGGCTGGCCGACGTTCCTCCGCAGGAGCGGGGCGCGGCCTTTCATTGCGTGGTGGCCATCGCCACGCCCGATGGTCGGGCCTGGACGACGGAGGGGATGTGCGCGGGCGCGATCATCGATGAGCCCGCCGGCTCGGGCGGATTCGGTTACGATTCCGTGTTTTTCGTCCCCGACCTGGGCAAAACTTTCGCCCAGCTCTCATCCCGCGAGAAAAACGCCATCAGCCATCGAGGGATCGCCGCTCGCGAGGCCGCGGCCCTGCTGGCCCAACTGACGGCGGCTGGCGAAATCTGACGCCGGGCCCGCCAGATGGGATCAATGATCAATGAACAATGATCAAAGGCGGGATCGACGCGGTTTTCCCTTTAATCATCAATCATTGATCATTGATTCGGGTGCGCCCGCCACTTGGCCAGCAGCGCGTCCAGGTCTTCGGGCTTGCCGATGCCCTGCACCTGGTGGATGAAGGTCGCCAGATCTGGCGTAAGGCTGCGCAATTCCCGCAATTTCGGGCCGATGGGATCACTGGACGCGCCTCCTGTGGCGTATGTGCCATGAAAGGCGAAGTAGGCCTGGTTCAGCTTACGGATGTAGTAGCCATGTTCGACGAAAAGTTTGCGCCGGGCCTCCATGTAGGCTTCGGCCTCCTCGATCTTGCCCTCTGACAGCAGTTTGTCCACCTTTAACCGCGTGCGCCGCATCTCCAGGCGGAAGTCGAATTTGTTTGGATCGGGCGGAGGCAGTTGAGCGGGCGTTTGGGGCAGCGGCTGCGGTTTGGGTTTGGGAATGCCGTAATAGCGCCAGGCCGCCTCAGCGCCAACCTCCTCTCCTAAGATGGTCGCCACTGTCTCGTTGATGGTGTCCATTTGCGGATTATCGAACATGTGCCAGCCCAACGGATGAAAGGCCATGTAGGTGTGCAGCCATTCATGGGCGATGGTGTTGAGAATCCAGGAGAGATTGGCTTCATCGGTGAGCATGGTGGGCCATACGCCCAGACCTCCCAGCTCCTCGACCAGGGTCGAGACATCGAACTTCTCCGCCACCTCATCCTCGATCTGCTCTTTTTGTGGGATGGTCAGATCCGGGCGCAAATGCACGCCCGCTTCCAGCTCGATGTGATCGCGCGGGGAGACCACAAGATAATTGGGCAGGGCGCTGAAATTGAACGCCAGGGGCGGCCAGAGCGTCCCGGCTGTTCCCAGGCCCATATCTTTCAACGTCTGACTCACCTGTTTTTCCAGAATGGTCTCCACCATGGGGCGCACTTCGTGCATCAGTTTCTTGATGTCATCCAGGCGCTTCTGCAAATCCGCGCTGGCCGCGGCCGGGTCTTCCTCATCCGGGTCTGCATAGATGCGATTGATTTCGCTTTCCAGACGACGGGCCTCGTTGGCCAAACGGACATAGTTCTCGACCAGGTCTTTCTGCTCCGCGGGCGAGAGACGCGTTCCCGGGCGGGTAATCATCTCGCCTGCTTTCCCCAAGATGGCGCGCGTTTCATATTTGGTCAGATCAAAACGCCAGAGCGCGACCAGCCGGGCCACCTGTTTTTGCATGGGAGTGGAGGGAGAAAATTTATCCCGGGCCCATGCGCCGGTCAATCCACAAAGGAGCATGCCCGACAAAGCGAGGCCGATGGTGAGAAGATAATAGCGACGTTTCATTATGCAAGTGAAAGCAAACGCCCCCAGCGATGAAACCGGGGGCGTCGATGCCATGGCGTTGGTGTGAGCGTTTAGCGTTCGTCCATGGGGACAAAATGACGTTCGCCGGGGCCGTCGTATATCTGACGAGGACGGGCGATCTTTTGTTCCGGATCCGCCAACATCTCGCGCCATTGAGCCACCCAGCCAACCGTGCGCGGGATAGCGAACATCACCGTGAACATTTCGGTGGGGATGCCCAGAGCCTGGTAGATGATGCCGCTGTAGAAATCCACATTGGGATACAGCTTGCGCTTGGCGAAGTACTCTTCGTTCAACGCCCGTTTCTCCAGCTCCAGCGCGATGTCCAACATCGGGTTCTTGCCCGTGACCTTGAAAACTTCATGGGCGAAGTTCTTGATGATGCGAGCTCGCGGATCGTAATTCTTGTACACGCGGTGACCGAAGCCCATCAGGCGCTCCTTGCCGCTTTCCACATACTTGAGATATTCGGGGATGTTCTCGACGCTGCCGATGCGCTTCAACATGCGCAGCACCCGTTCGTTGGCGCCGCCATGCAACGGGCCCGAAAGCGCCGCGGCCGCGCCTGCCACCGCCACGTAAGGATCTGCCTGGGCGCTGCCGATGACGCGCATGGTGGTAGTGGAGCAATTTTGCTCATGATCGATATGGAGAATCCACAGAATCTCCAGGGCCCGCTCGATGATGGGGTTGGGCTTGTATTTCAGCTCCGTCATCTTGAACATCATGTTCAGAAAGTTGCCCACGTAACTCAGATCATTATCCGGATAGGCGTAACGCAACCCCAGGGAATGGCGGTAGGAGAATGCGGCGATGGTGGGCACCTTTGCCACCAGACGGCGCGTCTGAAGCTCGACGGATTCCGGGTCGAAGACGTTTTTGGCTTCGGGATAGAAGGTGGATTCTGCCGCCACTGTGCTGATGAACATGCCCATGGGGTGCGCATCATAGCGAAAACCATCCAGGAACTGCCGCATGTTTTCATGGATCATCGTATGATGGGTGATGTCATAAACCCATTTTTCATATTGCTCCCTGGTGGGCAACTCCCCAAAAAGCACCAGATAAGCTGCTTCCAGATAGGTGGCGTTCTCTGCAATCTCCTCGATGGGATACCCGCGATACCGCAAAATGCCTTTTGCTCCGTCGATGAAAGTAATTTTGCTGCGAGTGGAGGCTGTATTCTTGAAGGCGGGATCATAGCTCATGGTGCCGAAGTCATCTTCATTGACTTTGATCTGCCTCAGGTCCATCGCCCGGATAGTGTCGTCGGTTACTGGAATTTCGTAACGCTTCCCGGTGCGATTGTCGATAATGGTAAACGTGTCTTTACCCATTTTTTACCTCACAATTTGTTATGGAGTTTTGGATGAAAAATGCGACATTGCATGAATGCGTTGCCGACATTGTCGTCAGCATTACAACTTGATGGTATTTTACCATATTGGACTGTCAATCCAATAACCCCAGGCGGATCGCTAACACAACGCGGCATAAAACCTGATAAAAACGCCGCCTCGAAAGCTCGAAAGCGGCGTTTTTGTCATGGCGGCCCATACGGGGTTCGAACCCGTGTCTCAGCCTTGAGAGGGCTGCATCCTAGTCCACTAGACGAATGGGCCATTATTTTCACCAACGTCTCGCATTATACTTATCCACCGTTTCTTTGTCAATTATCGATAAAAAAGATTCAGCTTTTTCTTCGTTGCGCCACGTTTAAGATATAATAGGGCGTCAGCTTACGAAATCACTTTATCTTGCAACGGAGCGATATCTAATGAGCACACCAATTTTTCGAACTTCTCTTTGGGTGGATAGCATGGATCGATCGGACTGGCGCGATAGAGTGAAAGAGGCGCTGGATCTGGATGGCGTGGAAGAGATTCGCGTCTACGAGGACAGCGGCGAGGTCGAAGTGGCGTATGACCCCACGCACATCAAGCCAATTCTGCTTCATTCTCACCTTCGGGCCGCTGGTCTGTAAACGAATTTTTCACCCTCTTCTGCGTTATTGCTGGCCTCCATTCTCTTGTCTGGATGGGGGCTTTTTGCAACCCTGCAAGCAGATATGTCGTATCATGCAATGAAAATGTCCATCAATTTCATTGCACCATCAGGAGGCGCATCCGCCATGTGTGCTCAGAAGAAACTCTATCGCTCCCGTTCCAATCGCATGATCGCCGGCATCTGCGGCGGTCTGGGCGAATACTTCGATATTGATCCTACTCTAATTCGTCTGGCTGTCGCTTTTTTCACCCTGTGGTGGGGCGGCGGCTTGCTGCTTTACATCATCGCCTGGTTCATCATTCCCGAAGCCCCCCAGCCCGAAGAACAAGTCTCTTCTCATATACTCCCTGGCGGCGCCTCGAGTGATTCTTGACGACTTCCTCGTGCAACCAAACTTTCGCCAATGCAATGGCTTCTTGCAAAGCGTTGCAGAAGGTGAAGTAAATCTCTTTGCCCGCGGAAAGGGGCTCGCTCCTCAGGAAGAGGATGTGGGCGTAGATGTGGCAGGTCGCGTCGGCAATGGCGTGCTCGTCGCCGGCGTTGCGGTTATGGGTCTGGTTGGGCGTGAGGCTTTAGTGGGCGTTGCAGTTGGCTTGTAGACGCGAGTTGGGGTGGCGTCGGGCGTCAAAATCACCGTTGGAGTGACCGTAGGCAAAGGCGAGGGGGGTGGCGTATTCGGCCGGGAAGACGGATTGGAAATTGCCGTGGGGGGGGGCTGAGGCTGGGGTGATGGGGTTTCTTCCCCTGACGGCGCAGAGGTTTTCGTGGGCGACTTCGTTGACGTTGAGGTTGGCGTGGGAGTGGGTGTGGGCGTAGCTGTTGCTGCTCTCAGCGGAGATGTGATCGGATAAGTAAATCCGATGAGGGGACCTTCATCGCCGGGCGTGGAAGCTGGGAGCGCCTGCGCATCGGGCGTGGGGGATGGTGTGAGTGTGGGCGTAATCGTGGGAGTGACGGTGTGCGGGGATTTACCAGGCAGGCTGGGCGGTGTTAAAGCGCCGCTTTGTATGAACATTGTGCCCAGCAAAATAGCCAGAATCAACACAACGATGAATGGCATTAGCTGCGCCACCGTCCGTGGAATGCCAGAGAAGGACGTAAATGCCCGCTTGATCTTCTGTTGTTGGGCCGCCGTCAGAAACGCCGATCTTCCTGGCCGCAATCCATGAGGCGGGGACGGGGTGATCTCCAGGGCCGACTGAACTTGGGATGCCAACGTCACCAAAGAAATCAGGTCTTCATCGAGCGCGTCATCATCTATCTGATTGTTTAGCGCCTGCTCCAGTAGGATGTCTTGCTCGCGCTGAGAAGTCATAATTCAGGTTGCATCGATTTGCGTCTGGGACAAAATTTTGCGCAGGTTGGATAGGCCACGTCGTTGTAGTGCTCGCACTGCTTCTTCTGTTTTATCCAGAATTTGGGCTACCTGGGGGGCGGTTAAACCTTCGCCAAAACGAAGGATGATGACATTCTTTTGGTTTTCCGTGAGTTGTTGGATTGCATCCCAGATGAGCTTTTCTTTGATGCGTTTTTCGACAAGAATGGCGGGATCATCTTCACCGTCTGATTCTATTGCGTCGTAGAGGGTTTGCGTGGGACGACGCTGTCGATATCGCACATCATCTACAATCACGTTATGCGCGACTCGATATAGCCACGACTGCAGTCTGTCTCTGGCGAACTTGTTTTTATCCAGAGATTCCAGCATCTTGAGAAAGACTGTCGAGGTTAGATCCTCCGCCCGGTGTGGATCGCGAATATGACGATAGATATACGCGTAGATTTTGGGCGCGTGGGTGTCATAGATAGCGGCAAGGGCTGCCGGATCACGCTCCCGCGCACGTTGCAGCAGCGATGCCTCATCGATCATGTTGGCGCCATTGGTGTATTGAGGTTATCATGCCCTGAAGGACACGCTCCCTCGTTGGACGATGCAAGCAAAGCCAGCATCTATTATGTATGACGATCAACCGTAGGGCTTCCGTATGGGAAAAGTCAGGAAAAGTCGTTTTTTTGCGATTGTTGGGCAATGATGCGAAAATGCCTGAGAATTCGCGTGAAGTTCGTGACAGGCTCTGATTGTACGGATGTACAAAGACAACCTGTAGCCTCACTGGATTGCGAATTCATCATAATGAGCGGCGGCGCATCAGGATGGAGGTCCGCCGTATTCTTGAGGATCGAGAACGGCGCGGGCCGCCCCGCTGGTCGAATGGCGCTGGAGACCAATGTTGTCCTGAGCGCTGGCCCGTTTATAGCGTCTGGCGCGGCGTTCCACAATAGCGGCAGAAGCGATCATCTTCCCCGAATTCTTCGCCGCATTGTCGACAGAATCGATCCATGTTTCCTGTTGCAGGTTTTCTTCGGGCTGAGCCGGTTCGTCTTTTTCCTCTTTTGCCCGAGGGGGATGAGGGGATATCCGGCTCTTCGTCATCGCGATCTCGCGTCAACCACAGGCCGATGGCGCCGCCTACAATCAACAGGGCAGCGACGACGCCCAGGGCGATAATCCAGATATTTGACGAAAATTTTTTCGCGACGGCCGACTCCGTTTCGTTCTGGGAAGAAGGTTGTGGTTGTGGGGAGGAAGCGGATGTCGCCTGAGTTTCGGGGACAGTCAGAGCGCCGCTGGGGTTGGTGTAGACCACCTGTTGCGTAATCGTCTGGTTTTTGACATTCTCCAGGACGCGGCGGAAAATATGAGATTCATCCTGGGATGGGCCCGATTCGTCGGCGGGGGGCGTCAGTGATATGTCTTCACTGCCAGGCGGCAACAGTACCTCGATAGTTGCCTGGTCCGCGTTGAAATAGCCAGCGGGCAGTTCGAACTTGATCTCGCGTTTATCGCCATCGACAGGAAATGGCGTGTAATACTCAACGCGAAAGACGGGATTCGTCGGCGTCATCACAAGAATGCGGGAGCCATCTTCGGATTTCTCTTCACGCCATTCGTTTTTCAGCAAACGACCATTGTCGCCGGCGGTGGCCACCGCATTGAGATCCGCCCCGTCAGGAATTGGCAGGCGGATTTCATCGCCCGGCGTCGCCAGTTGCCCGTCGATGATCACCAGCAACCGGGGATCATCATATTCGGGCCAGAGTTTGATGGTGAGATCGACGAGATCGACAGGTTCCTGAGCGCTGACTGGTGCAAAAACCAGGAACAAAAACAGAAGGGGCAGGGAGATGATTGTAATGAGCGTTGGCTTTTTCATGGGCCAAGTATAGCATGATTTGATGAAACTGCGAAGAAAAAACGGGGCGGCGATTTTCGTTCGTCCCGTTCTGATTGGGTGCGTTCCAAAATTGGGGCGCACTGGCCGAATAGAATTCGGTTCTGGGGGCGTTCCGCCGCATGTCCTCCTGCGAGGACATTTTCGGGCGCAAATTGGCCTGTCTGCGCAGGCAGACAAGCGGCCCATCCAATCAAACTTCCTTATCTCCTCCCAGCCCGTCCCGGAGCGGGGGAGGAACAAAAGGAGGGGGCTGCCCCCAGCCCCGATTTCAATCGGCAGGTTCTGACAAGAAATGCAAATTTGCCCACAAATTGGAACGCACCCTTCTGATTCAGAAAAGAGAGCTAATTTCTGGACGTGTGCTACGCCCCGCAGAGGGCGTTGGCTAGCATTCGCTATAGCCGCAGTTGATGCACTTCTTACAGCCTTCGATATTCAGAAGCGTGGCTTGTCCACATTCAGGACAAAGATCACCGATCTGATTCAATGGCAGCTCCAATTGGGCCGCGGGAGGCGTTTCGATTTCAACTTCAGCCACTTCCAGCTTCACCGCTTCGTGCAGATATTCATCCAGCACCTGGGCGATGGCGTCGGGTAGGGAGCGCACCCGCTGCGGCCCGAAGCCCAACGGTCGCCCGCCGCCAATGCCTGCCAGTTGATAAACCACCTGATGCAGGCGCTCGGTGGGCGTGAGATGGCTAGGCATGCGCAGGATGTAGCTGATCAGTCGTCCCAAGGCCTCGGAAACGGCCGCCACGTCCGAGCCAGCTTTGCCCACGTTCAAAAATACCTCGAAGGGCTCTTTTTCCTCGGTTTGATTGATGGTGACATAGGCCGTGCCCAGGGGCGTGGCCCGCCGATATGTCAATCCCATTAGCCGAGAGGGGCGCGGGCGTCGCTGCGGCGCGTGGATCTCGATGGCGGCCTCCTCCGCTTGCGACGTCAGCCCATTGCCGCCCTTCTTGGCCTCGGCCACCGCTTTGGTTTCCAGCACCACCTCCTGCCGGCTGCCGGTGACATACACGGTCAAGCCTTTCAGACCTAGCTCCCACGCCATCCGATAGACCTTCTTCACATCCTCCACCGAGGCGTTGGGCGGGAAATTTATGGTCTTTGATATGCTATTATCAACAAAGCGCTGCAGCGCGGCCTGCATGATTACATGCTCCTCGGGCGAGATGTCCATGCTCACCACGAAGGTGTGGCGAATGTCCTCGGGCAACAGCTCCACATCCTGGCAGGTGCCGTCATGCTTGATCTGCTCGATGATCTGAGCTTTGACGTCATCCTCGACGCCCGCCTCATCCAACGCCTTCATAAACTGCGGGCTGACATAATCCAGCGCCACATCGCCATCCGCCTCTTTGACATAGCGGGTGTAGGCCAGAGCGAAGACAGGCTCGCAGCCGTATCCCTCGCAGCCTGTGACGGTGCCGATGGTGCCCGTGGGTGCAATGGTGGTCTGAGCGCCGTTGCGGATGCCGTAGGTCTTGATGCCATCGACGATAGCATTCCAGTCGATCTCTGGACGTCCAAAGTCCAACGTATAGGGTTGCAGCGGTTCGGGCGGAGACCATTTTAGATCGTTGGGATCATAAATGGAGCCTTCGATAGCGGGGAAGGGGCCCCGCTCTTTCGCTAGTTCAATGGATGTTTTCATAGCCTGATAGCGCACGAACTCCATCAATTGCCCGGCCAGCTCGATGGATTCGGGCGAACCATAGCGCACGCCCGTGGCGTACATTACATCAGCCAGGCCCATGATGCCCATGCCGATGCGCCGCACCCGATGCGCCGCCTCTTTGAGCTGCGGCACCGCGGGCACATAGGCGTTGACCTCCACCACGTTATCCAGGAAGCGGGTGGCATTGGTCACGGTCTCTGCCAGCTTATCCCAATCCACCCGGCCATCATCGGTGACATGCTGAGCCAGGTTCACCGATCCCAGACAGCAGTTTTCGTATGGGCCAAGCCATTGCTCGCCGCACGGGTTCGTTGCTTCCAGCTTGTAGAGATGCGGCACAGGATTGGTGCGATTGGCTGCATCCAAAAACAGCAGACCTGGTTCGCCGTTGCGATGCGCATATTGCGCTATCTTGTCGAAAAGTTCGGCCGCGTTGACCGTCTTCCATACTTTGCCCGTGCGAGGATTGATGAGATCGAACGCCTCGCCCTTTTCCACCGCCTCCATAAAGGCGTCGGTGATGCCCACCGAGATGTTGAAGTTGGTGAGCCTGCCTTCCTCTGCTTTGGATGCGATGAATTCCTCGATGTCGGGATGCTCCACATTGAGCACCGCCATGTTGGCCCCGCGGCGGGTGCCGCCCTGGGCGATGACGTCGAAGGCCCGATCGTAAGCCTCCAGGAATCCCACCGGCCCAGTGGCGATGCCGCGCGAGGTCATCACCCGGTCGCCGCGCGGGCGCAGACGGCTGAAGGAAAAGCCGTTGCCGCCCCCCGTTTGCTGAATGAGTGCAGCATTGCGTAGGGTCTGAAAGATGCCGTCGGGGTGTTTGCCCATGTCATCTTCGATGGGCAGCACGAAACAGGCCGCCAATTGCCCCAATGGCGTGCCCGCGCCGGTGAAAGTGGGGGAGTTGGGGAAAAATCGCAGGTTGGTCAACATGTGATAAAAGGTCTCGGTGGCCTCCTCCACATCGCCGTCAAAAATGGTTTCGGCCTTGCCCAAATGATGCGCCACCCGATAAAACATCTGTGCGGGCGTCTCGATAGGCTGGCCATCTTCACCGCGACGTAAATAACGTCGACGCAAGACTTCCAAGCTGTTCTTGCTGAGTTTGATGTCCTCATCCCTTACATAATCAGGGTAAGCTATTGTATTTTCGGTTAATTCGACTGCACTCATTTTGAACCTCGATTTCTGAAATTGATGGGGGAATGCAGAGGCCAAGAGAACGTCCCCGATGCCGTCACCTGGCGACGCCGGAACGTCTCTTGCCGCAGTTGAAAACTCTCTTAGATTATCGCCCGACCAGTTTATCTATGATATCTCGCACCGAATTCAGATCAGGCAATTCCAGATAAACCGTTGCGAATCGAATATAAGCCACCGGGTCGATGTCCTGCAGGCGATCTAGCACCATGTTGCCGATAACCGTGCTGGGAATTTCCGCCTGCCCAGAATTATACACATATTCCTCGATCTGCCCCACGATGCCTTCCAGTTCATCCATTGCGATAGGACGTTTGGCGCAGGCCATGCGAATGCCATTGAGCAGTTTGGTGCGATCGAACGGCTCCCGGCGCCCGTCCGATTTGATGACATGAACAGCAACGCTAACTTGCTCGTAGGTCGTAAATCTTTTGTTGCAATTGAGGCATAATCGACGGCGGCGGATGCCGTCGCCAGAGTCGCGCGTATCCAGCACGCGAGAGCGATTATGGCCGCAGAAGGGACATTTCATAATGTTGTTTTCCTTATGAGGATGTCGAATTGGCGGAAAGTCCTGCAAGGCGCTTCATCGTTTCGCCTGTGATGAACCCGCGACATCCCCTTGGATTTTTGCTGGTGTTGGCTATCCAGGCGTTCTTGCCGAAAACACTACATATTGACAAACACATCACATAAACTACAACATCTTGTTTGTTAGGGGAGAAAGTATATCACCGAAACGCTTATGATACAAATTTGATTCAGCCAACACTCCCCGCGATCCAAAGACGCACTCACCAGAAGAAAATCGAAGAAAGATACGGATTTTTGCGGGAAATGAGAAAAAACATCTTTCGTCCTGGCCGTATTTTTACGATTCGTCGTATTTTCTCGTTGTAAAAGTTTTAGCCGCAATCGCCCGATTCGATTTGTTTGCTCATTTTCGCACTCGAATATGCAAAAAATAGGGCATGATGTGGGCGTCTGCGAGGCCCGGGCGCTGTTTGGTGACGTCATCATCGGGCGCGGGTTCGTTCAATCGTTCGATGGTGAAGCCGACGTCGATGAGCATGTTGAGCCAGTTGGCCAGGGTGTGGGTGTAGCGTGGCACTTTGAACGCGGGCCAGCGGCTGCGTACCTCGGGCGGCGCGCTGCCAAAGCTCCATTCTTCGACTTCGCCCTCGACCCGCCGGAAGTAGCCGCCCAGCTCGATTGCGATATCCTCGCCCTGCTTGTTCTTCACCTTGCGGCGAATGGGCGTGTCGGTGCAGGGATGGGTGATGGAGCATTGAAGAAAGCCACCCGGTTTCAGAACTCGGTGGGCCTCTGCCAGGACGCGCGGGGTTTTGGGCATGTCCATCAAGCTCATAAACGCGGTGATGAAATCGAACGCGCCCGCGGGGAAGGGCAGGGCCAGTCCGCTTCCCTGCACGAATCGAATGTCCAGGGGCTCCGCCATCTCGGCCCGGCGGGCGTGAAGCAAAAAACGCCCGGCGATGTCCAGGCCCGTCATGGCCGCGCCGCGGCGGGCCAGCAGCCGGGTGTTGTGCCCCTCGCCGCAGCCGATGTCCAGGCCCGTCAGGCCGTCGATCTCGGGCAGCATGGCCATGAATGCGGGCGTGTTCAGGCCATCGCGATAGATATCGTAGCCGGCCCGGACCATGACCGTCCACGCCTCAGCGTTGTCGTTCCACAGTTTTCCGGTTTGCAGGTGATCCATTTGGTTCTCGAGAGGAAGGAAGTCGGGAGGATATTGTAGAGCGTGGCTGCCGGGGATGCAAATCGATCATTGAGTCTACTGAAAAAGGTCATTTCATCACGGAGGGCATGGAAAAAGTAGTGATAGTTCAAGGAGAAAGCTTCCTCAAAACCTTACTTTTTCTTCCTTGCGCCTTGGTTTTGAAGTTTTTGGGCGTGTCCAATCTTGGTTGGAGCAATTGTCATACAGGTCGAGTGATGAATTTTCACGAATCAAATGATAGTGCTCAAAAGTAGTGGGAGAGATTTGGTCTGGAGGCGAAGATGGGATACAGGAGAGAGCGTGGTTTTTGCACCGAACTGCAATTATCTTCATCAGAATTCAATGCCTGGAAGATCTCGATGAGTCATGTTGTTGTCTCGATTCAACTAATTGATGAGCAGGGAGAGATGCGGAGCATGAAGGAGGTGGTTTCGGATGAAATACGCCTACCGGAGCAGCCCGAGACGTATTGGACAAGTTGGGAGGGAGAGCAGAGAAGGTGGGGCGAGAGGTCGCCCGGACAGTGATGGCGGTAGTGGGAGATGAGTTGGACAGACAGGCGGTGGCGGAAACCAAGCGCTCTTCTTCCCTTTGAGCGGTTGGTTCGAGATGGGAAAAAGGCGCTTAAGGTGTATAGCCGAAGCGGGGCTCAATGGCTGGAGCGCCAGGTGCTGTATAACAAAGAAAGTGGGAAGCGTCAGTTGCCGGGGAATCGATATTTGCCATCCCATGAAGGTGTGCTGGTCACGCACCGGTTGCAAGAGGAAGCCTGTCTATTTGCCACGGATCTCTCCTTTGATGTAGTGGCCGGAGTGTTAGGGGAGCGGAGTATCAGCAGCAATACAATATCTTCTTCCCCCCCGTCTCGGATCGGGAAAGGCTGGAAGAATGGCCTTTTGCCAGGCCAAAGTTGGAATTGTCGGCTCATTTTGAAAGCGCGTGATGGTGTTGCATAATTATCATTGTCATCGTCTCGCGCATTCTGCAAAATACGCCATGAAATACACCGAAAAAGAACTCGAACAACTCATCGTCGAAGTTAGTGATTTCGAATCTAGCTTCAAAATTTATCATGAATTGATGAGCTGGAAGGTGCGCCGTATTTTGTTGGTCTCCACGCCCTATGACGCATGGATTCTGGAAGAGGACGGGCGGCTTTCGGAGCGCATCATCAACGAATATCGGGGATTGAATCTAAGCCATCCGCCGCAACTGACCTGGGTTTCGAGTGCAGATGAAGCGCTGCGGGCACTGGATGCGAAGCGCTACGATATGGTCATCACCATGCCGCGCATCGCGGATATGGACGCGCTGGGCTTCGCCCAGGCGGTGAAGGAGAAACGTCCCGACATCCCCGTTATCCTCATCTCTCATAGCACGGCTCTTGACCCGGCCGCGTTCGCCTCCTCGGGACAGCGGCGGGTCATCGATCGGGCGTATGTGTGGACGGGCAACACCGACCTGCTGGTGGCTATTGTCAAGAGCGAGGAGGATCGGAGAAACGCGCCACAAGACACCCGGCTGGCCGGGGTGCGCGTGATCCTCTTCGTGGAGAATTCACCGCTGCATCTGGCCACCATCTTGCCGGTGCTGTATCGTGAGGTTGTCAGCCAGACCCGCAAGGTGTTGGAGGGCAAGCTGAATGAGGAGCATCGCCTGCTGGTGATGCGCGCCCGACCCCGCATTCTGGTGGCGGAGACTTATGAGGAGGCGGTGGCGCTCTACAATGAATTCGAGCCCTATGTTTTGGGCGTCATCTCCGATGTCGAGTTTCCCCGGAACGGCGTGCTGGATCCTGACTCCGGGGTGGATTTCTTGCGCATGATCCGCCAGGCCCGATTCGACATCCCTCTGCTCTTGACCAGCGTGGATCCGGCCAACAAGGAGCGGGCCGAGGCTCTTTCCGCCGCGTTTTTGAACAAGACGTCGCCTAGGGTGCAGGAGGAGATACACTCTTTCTTTATTCACAGCCTGGCTTTTGGGGATTTCGTCTTTCGTCTGCCCAATGGTCGCGAAGTGGCCCGAGCCTCGGATTTGCGCAGCCTGGAGCGGGCCATTCAAACCGTGCCCGCGGAATCGTTGCATTATCACGCCCAACGCAATGATTTCTCCCGTTGGCTGTTCACCCGCACCGAGACTGTGCTGGCTTCCAATCTGCGAGATCTGCGGGTGGATGATTTCGAGAATATCGAGGCGCTGAGACGTTTTTTGGTCAAACTCATCCACGCCCGTCGTCGTGCGCGGCAGCGGGGCATTGTGGTCGATTTTGCGGCCGATGATTTTGATTTGATGACCGATTTCTTCAAGATCGGCCAGGGTTCGTTGGGCGGCAAGGCGCGCGGTCTGGCGTTTCTGCTTTCGTTGTTGAACGAAAATCGATCTCTCAGCAAAAAATATGCGGATATTCAACTGGATGTGCCGCAGACTCTGGTGATCACGACTGAGGTCTTCGATGAATTCATCGAGAATAACCGGTTGGGCTATCTGGCCGAGGGGGATTTATCTGATCGGGAGATATCAACCCGTTTTCTGTGGGGCGTCTTCCCCAAAGCTGCGAAGAACGATCTGCGAGCCTTTCTTTCCAAGGTAAGATACCCTCTGGCCGTGCGATCTTCCAGCCTGCTCGAAGACGCCCAATTCCAGGCCTACGCCGGGCTCTATCGAACCTACATGCTGCCCAATGAGCATCCCAATCTTGAAAAACGCCTGGAGCATCTGGTTTACGCCATCAAATTGGTGTACGCTTCTACCTTTTTTCGCGGGCCCAAAGCTTTTTCCCGGCGCATCGGGCGTCGCATCGAGGATGAGAAAATGGCCGTCATCGTGCAGCGGCTGGTGGGTGAGCAGGTGGGGAATTACTATTACCCGGCCATCTCGGGCGTCGCCCAATCCTACAATTATTATCCCTTCGCCCGCATGAAACCGGAAGATGGCATCGCCACCATCGCCCTGGGGCTGGGGCGGGCCGTGGTCGAGGGGGAACGCACCCTGCGTTTCTGTCCCAAATATCCGCATATTTTGCCCCAGCGTTCCACGGTGGATGACATTCTCAAGAATGCGCAGCGCTTTTTCTTTGCGCTAAAGATGGGGGAGGATTATCATGTTCTGGATATCACCGAAACCGAGAATCTGGTGCGGCGAGAGGTGAGCGACGCCGCGGATGAGCCCGCGGTGCAGTATCTCTCCAGCACCTACATTCCGGCCGAGAACCGCATTCGCGATACGGTCATGGCCAAGGGGTATCGCGTGCTCACCTTCGCCAATGTGCTCAAATATCGCCAGTTCCCTTTGCCCGACATCCTGGTGGATGTGCTGGAAATGGGGCGCGAGGGTATGGGCACGTCGGTGGAAATGGAGTTTTCGGTGGATCTGAAGTTGGTCCAGAAAGGACAGCCCGAGTTCGCATTTTTGCAATTGCGCCCTATGACCGCACGTTCTGAGCTGGGGCCGGTGGATATCAGCGAGACGGAGCGGCAGCGGGCCCGATGCCGTTCGGTGCACGCGCTGGGCAATTTCGTCAATCAGGAGATGCGCGACATCCTTTTTGTCAAGCCCGAGGGTTTTGATGTGAGCAAGACGGTGCAGATCGCTGCGGAGATCAGCCGCATGAACGCCCGACTGATCAAGGAGCGGCGGCCTTACTTGCTCATCGGCCCGGGCCGCTGGGGCACGTCAGATCGCTGGCTGGGCGTGCCCGTGCGCTGGGCCGATATTTCGGGGGTGGGGGCCATTGTCGAGGCAGCGTATGGCGATTTCCGGGTGGAGCCCTCGCAGGGATCGCATTTCTTCCACAACATCACCACCCAGGGCATCGGCTATGTCAATGTCTCGGGCCGGGATGAGCGCGTCGATTGGGCGTGGCTGCGCTCCCTGCCCGTGGTGGAGGAGGGCGAGTTCGTCGTCAACGCCCGGGTCGATCGTCCCCTTATCATGAAGGTGGATGGTCGCACCCACGAGTGCGTGCTGCTGGTGGATGGCGCGTGAGGCACCAAAGGAGGCGATTCATGATTACCTTATCAATGGAATCCTGGCCCACTGGGCAAGAAAATGTCTCAC
>JALXAF010000249.1 GCA_026992375.1 Anaerolineae bacterium | reverse complement strand
CCTGTCGCCTGCCGCCGCCATACTTTCGGCGCAGACTTCTCCGCATCCGATTGGTTACTGCACACCATTCGCTAATCGCTGATTACCGATGACCTCCCGTCCCTGGTTGTTTGGCCTGCTTGCCGCCCTGCCCGCCCCCATCCTCCTGTTCAGCAGCCATTTCTCGCTCTGGATATCCATTCTGGCGCTGATTTGGCTTGGCATTCTGTTTCTTGTGGGCGGTCTTACCACTGGTCGTTGGCTCAGCCGCACGCCCGCCGATCTCATCTTGCTTCTCCTTTTGCTTTTATTGCCGTTGGGATTATGGGGTAGCGCCGAGAAGTCCGAAACGCTGCCCCGCACCTTTGCTTTCATCGCTGATATAGCCATCTTTTACGCCATTGCCATGCAGGCGGAAGATAAAATTATCAGATGGACAGGGTGGTTGCTTCTTATTGGGGGGCTGGCATTCATCTTCGTCACATTGCCAGGCACCCATTTTTATCCGGGACAAAAATTCCCTTTCATCAATCGATCTCTTTATGATTATCTTCCAACAGGATTACGTTTACCCGGTGATGAAAATGGTTTCAATCCCAATATGACTGGAGGATTGCTGGCGCTTTTTCTGCCTCCTGCTCTTGCTCTAAGCATTCGTTCCGAGAATTGGCCGCAACGCATTTTGGCGATCATAACATTTTTGTTTCTGTCCGGCTCTCTGCTCCTGACCCAATCTCGCGGGGCTACACTCGGCGTTATTGTGGCTGTAGTTGTTATAACGAGTGTGATGAGTAAAGCACTGCGTTGGGTATGGTGGGCTGGCGGCTTGCTGACATTGGGCGTTATGGCTGTCAGAGGCAGTGACATTTTGTCTGCATTCATGAGTTCCGATCCCGGCTCCAGTGTGCATTCTTTGACGCAACGGGTGGAATTGTGGAGTAAGGCCATCTACGCAGGCATGGATTTTCCCTTCACGGGCATAGGATTGGGCGGCTTCCCTGGCATTATGAGCAAGCTTTATCCGACTTTTCAAGTCACCATTACTGCGGATGTGCCTCACGCCCACAACGTTTATCTGCAAACCCTGGCAGAGATGGGGTATCCAGGTCTGATCCTCTACGTTGCTTTTCTTATCTTGCTGTTCTTCGTTCTTCTCCGCCGCATACATCGCTCTGATGATTGGCGACAGCCTTTGGCTATCGGTTTGCTGGGCTCTCTGACGGT
The DNA here is from genome assembly GCA_026992375.1 of Anaerolineae bacterium. Lineage (GTDB taxonomy): Bacteria > Chloroflexota > Anaerolineae > J102 > J102 > M2005. The sequence continues at coordinate 4,800 of JALXAF010000249.1, read as the reverse complement.
CTTTCTGGTGCACGGCATCGTGGATGTGCCCAGTTATTCGCCCCTTTCAGCCATTGTTATTTGGGGATTGTTTGGGGTTATGATGGCGGTGGGGATGGCGGGGGATCGCGGCTTCTCCCAGGAGATGGATAATCGTGATTAACTGGTATGGCGTCTTAACAAACAGTCTGTGGATATTCGGCGCAGCAATTCTTCTCGCCACTATCAGTTGGAGTTTCTACGCTGCAGCGGTGGCCGGAATTGGTTGGCGTTCTTCCCTTATGACGCCCGGTTTCACCTTGTCCTCGGCTATCGGCACGGCGCTGGTTATGCTGGGATTAGGATTTCAACGGGGGACGCCCTTCTGGCAGTCGCTCCTGTGGCTTCTATTAGCGCTAATTTTCATTCTGATCGCCTGGTTGGCCTATCGCGAATGGCGCGGCTTTCCCATCGACCTCAGAACCATTGTCAGCGTCCAGACTTCAAACACACGCGGTCTCGCCGCTGGGCTCATATTATTGAGCGCGATTTTGGCGTGCATGTACGCTGTCACCATCCGCCCCTGGATGCAGCCGGATGAACCTCGCCACTACGAAGTCGCCCTGCATAACGCCCGTCTGGGCAGGCCTGGATCGAATTACGGCGATATCCATCTGGATTGGGAGCGTGAGATTATAGCCGATATGGAGGCGCAAGACTTTTGGTGGTATGGCTATTCCCTCGTCGGCTGGGATCCGAACAATCTGCCCGAATCCTTCGACGTCATTTGGGCGTCGCGTTACTCGCGGGCTTTCTTCCAACTGCCCCTTTATTACGATCTCACCGGATTGCTGCTCTATGCCTGGGGCAATACACTCAGCCTCTCCCAAGCAGTGCTCCTTTTGCGCCTGTTCGGCGTCTTCTGGCTGACCTTGAGCCTGAGCGGAATCTACGCCATCGGTCGAGAATTGTTCCCCAACCGCCCGCAAATCGCTTTGGGCGCACTGGCCTTTGCCGCGTTGTGGCCCTCCCATCTCGCCGCCAACGCCGCCGTCAACAACGATCCTATGGCCGAAGCGTTGGTGATCTGGACGATGTTCTTTGCCGTGCGGTTGTTGCGTCGCGGGCCCTCCTTCAAAACGCTGACCTGGTTCTTCTTGCTTCTCATCCTGACCATCTACACCAAACGCACGGGCTTTAGCGTCCTGACATTGCTGCTCGCACTTCCACTGTGGGGATTGCTGCAAATGTTTCGCAATGCCTCGCGACGCACCAGAATCATCAGCGCCGTGATGCTTGTCAGCGGCATTCTGGCCATCCCCATTCTTTTTTACATCGTTCAGACTACCGGGCGTTATTGGGTGACTTCTGAGATTATGGAGAACCTGGCGACGGAACACCTGTGGGGGCTCATTAACACCGCGCCGCTGGACAAATTCCTTGTTTCCATTTACCGCACTTTTTGGGGCTGGTTCGGATGGCTGCGCGTCCCTCTTCCCCATATCATTTACCTGGTGGGGATAGCGATTACAGCAGGGATGATTGCACTTCTGATTTTAGGCTATCTGCAAATATTCAATAGGAAAGTGATGGCATGGCAGAAGGCGGCGCTCCTGCTTTTTTTGTCTGCGTTACTCATGCAACTCTCCCTGACATTGGGCAAAGATATTATCTATGGCGATTGGAAAAGCGGTTCCGTGCCACAGATGCGCTATCTCTATCCTGTTTTCCCGGCCATTCTCACTCCCATCTTTTTAGGATTGCATCGTATTACTTCGAATTCCTGGCGATCCTTTATCCTCCCAACGATAATCCTCTCACTGTTGATCTATAATTTTTACATTTTGGCGTTTATCTTGTATCCTTTCTTTTGGCTTTAACTCGGGTGTGGCCAATTTCTCCCCTGACGAGCGCCGGGCCTGATTTTGTTGAGAGCAGAAAACTGTTCAAGACGCCTGTGCAATGGTTGGCGCTAATCAAGGCATCAGCGTCTCCCCCATTTCTTCAGGAGAAAAATGATGAGAAAATTTTCCTACACAGCATTACTATTTTCCCTGGCAATGTTCATTGCCGGGGCTGTCATTGCCCCTGCCAGCGCCCGCGATCTCGCTGATGGCGTCATCGATCCCGCTCCTCCCCCTCCAGGATTTCCCGTCAGTCCTTACGGCGTTTGGCTACATCCCGACATGCAGGGTTCTGACAAACTGCGAGAGGCCAATGCTCTGTGGACTACGCTATTCTTGGGATGGGCTGCAGTGGAAAAATCACCAGGTCATTATGACTGGTCTTCTTGGGACTCCATTTTGGGGCAGGCGGCTGACGAGGGCTATCAAGTCATTGCCACTATTACCAGCAACCCTTCCTGGGCGGCTCAAACCAGTTGTGGCCCCATTGATGAAGACCATCTGGATGATTTCGCCACCTTTATCCACAAAGCAGTAGAAAGATACAGCCGTCCTCCTTACAATGTCCTGTTTTGGTCCTTTTATAACGAACCCGATAACAGCGACGCCGTCAACTTCGATTGGCTGGGAGGATGTTGGGGATTTGCATACAACCCCAATGCAGCCCCAGGCGCTGGCGGTGAAACCTACGCAAACATGCTCAAGCACGTTTATCCCGCGGTGAAAACCGCCAATCCCAAGGCTTACGTGGCCCTGGGCGGCCTGGCTTATGATTATTTCACTATTGATCCAGACGGGGGCGTCTTCGATGCTTTGTTCCTGGATGACATTCTGGCCGCGGGCGGCGCTGATTACTTCGATATCATCAACTTCCACTACTATCCCTGGTCGGGATGGCGTTGGGAACCGTCACCCTACAATCGTTACAATCGCCACATCGCCTACAAGGCCCGCTGGTTGGCCACCGAAGTGTACAATGCCTCCGGTCAGCGCAAGCCCATCATGGTGACCGAAGTAGGCGAGACATCTCACAACAGCCAACATTACCCCGACTACCATCGTCAGATTATGGCCCTCTATCAGACCTTCATGCAATCCCGCATGGTGAACGTCTATCCCCTCATTTGGTTTACCGGCATCGATCTTCAATTTTCGATTAGCTACGATGGTCGTCGGTATGGACTGTTGAATCTTGATGGCTCGCCCAAGCCAACTTTTTACGCTTATAAAGCACTGGCCACCGAATTGCAGTACGCTACATTTGTAAGACCTCGTAATGATCTACCATACCTCTTCGAGGGATACGAATTCAACGATCGAGGGCGCACCAAAACCGTGTTGTGGATGTACGATGATGATCCCAACAGACCGCCGCCCCAGCCCGTCGATTTCCCCATCTCTCGCACTGGCGGCTCCGTGCGCGTGGTTAAAATCCGAACCAACGTTGCCGACGATGATGATTTGGACATCGTTTCCGAAAGAGCCATTACCGATGGCGGCGCCGGAGACGCAGATGCTCAGCGGAATGGAAAAGTCCGCATCATGATCGACAATGATATCCGATTCATCGAAGATCTGACCATGCCCACCTATACGCCCACACCGCCGCCCATGCACCTTCACATGTATTTGCCGGTTTTTTTGCAGGGTGCCCCCGGTTCTCATTCGCTCGCTACTGAAAACAGTCGCCAATCCATCCCCGCCTGGCAGCGTTGAGCGCTTAGGTCGCTATTGGCGATGCGACAATCCTTTTTTTCAGTCTCCGCCTCGCGCCGTGGGGCGGGGCTGGCGATAGGGCTTGCCGTCACCCTTTTCTCCCTGTACATGCTGGCGCGCACCGTCGATTGGAGATCGGCGCTGCAATACATCCGGCAAGTGCAGGGAGATTGGCTATTGGCGGCCATGCTAGCCCTGTTTGTCAACAACTTCGCAAAAGCGTCCCGTTGGCGTCAACTTTTCCCTGTCACGCAGGCGTTGCCGCCGCGCTGGGACGCTTTTGGCTCATTGATGGCGGGGCAATTGCTTAATTTCACCCTGCCCTTCCGCAGCGGCGACATCTCTCGCGCCTACTTCATGGGCCGCTATCGCGGTGTCAGCTCCGCCTCCACCGCGGGCACCATCGGCGCCGAAAAGGTGCTGGACCTTGTAATCATGGGCGGGCTCTTCACCCTCGTCCTGCCCTACTTCATCTTGCCCGCCTGGCTCGCCGCCAATGAGCGTTCCATCTGGTTCGTCAGCCTCGTTGCCCTGACGATCTGGCTGGGAACCATCATCGCTCTGCCTCGTTCACAAAGACTACTGGAGCACATTGGCCACCGTTGGCCCGCCATCTCCTGGCCCGTGGGGGTCGTCATCAGGCTGCTGGATGGCTTTTCCGCCCTGCGTCATCGGCATCGCCTTGTCCCGGTGCTGCTGTGGACGGCGATGGTCTGGGCGGGCAGCATCAGCGCCACCTACGCATTGCTGGCTGCGCTCTCTCTCCCGGCCAGCCTGCCATTGGCCATTCTCGCCAACGTCATCGTCCAGGGCGGCCTCAGCGTGCCCGTAGCTCCGGCAGGCATCGGCATCTTCGAATGGCTCGCCATCCTGGCCCTTTCCATGGCCGGCGTCCCCAGCGATCAGGGGCTGGCTTATGGGTTGGTCATGCACGCAGCCGTGCTTTTCTTCCCCGTCATCATCGGCATTCCCTGGCTGCTGACGCGCTTTCGCACCGATTGAGCTTATTTGCCATTCCCGTCGATTTTCATTACACTCTTCTCCATTCACCATTCCTCTCGCTATAACCGACGCAAAAAACCATGCGGCGCATACTTTTCACCCTCATTATCATCAGTATCATCCTCGGCCAATTGGCCCTCGCGCCCGGATTGCGTGCATTTTCGCAATCTGGAGAAAGCGCGGCGTCTCGGGGAAGCGAATCTCTGCTTCTGCCCCCAAC